>NZ_JAVRBM010000071.1:0-45704 GCF_034531255.1 Nostoc sp. ChiQUE01b
TCGTAAATCAAGTTTCTGGTTCGTAAATCAAGTTTCTGGTTCGTAAATCAAGTTTATGAGTCGTAAACCCACTTTGATTCTCAAATTTCAGCAAATATACCCGTATTTGTCCAGTTTACTAATTCTAATACTTTCTTTCAAAGTTCTGTAGCTTTACTGTGGCTAGTGTGTCTGCTTCTTGCGTATTTTAATGATATATAAACAACTCAGTGCAAAACCTGGTTACGATTCTTTATCTTGAAATCCAAAGAGGAAAACTTTATGACGCAACGCAAACGTAACTCCATCGCACTCACCAAAGCTGAACGACGAATTGAAGGAATGCAGACTATTAACCTTCAGTTAGACTTTGGTAATGGGTTCTCAATCGCTACGTATAACACTAAAGTTTTGGAGTTACGAGAAAAGCTAGCCGCCTATAATCAAGCACGAACGATGGTGGATAAGACACAGAATGCATTAGTAAATGCAGAACGTGATTTGAATGATTATTCTGAGCAAATGCTGCTGAGTGTTGCATCTCGCTATGGCAAAAATAGTGATGAGTATGAGATGGCTGGTGGAACGCGCAAATCAGACCGAAAGAAAGCACGCTCGACGGTAAACCAAACAGTGAAGCTTGTAGAGTAATTTTTTAAATCAGTCCCCAAGTGCGATCGCTACATTTAATCTGAACAAAATTTTGAGTAATAGCGCACACTCTAGCTTGTCGCTGCTAAGAACCAAATTATCAAGCTAATTGTCTTTGATGATGAAAGTGAGGCAATCGTGCAATGGATACCCGATTAAACCAATTCGCAATTCGCAATTCGCAATTCGCAATTACGTTTTGTGACGGGGATTTTACCCCGACACAAAACGTGCTGCCGTCGTTAGGCAGGGGAATTAAACCCCAAAAAAACTTTGTTAAAATACCAAGACATTATCAAGACCGTACTTCAAAATCATGCCAATTATCATCGAACTGGCCTACCCGATGGTTATGCTTCTCAAGTTTTATTTGATGATGAGCGGGGACAATACTTAGTTTTAGATATAGGTTGGAGTGGTGACAAATATCTCCATGCCACACCCATCCATTTAAGTTTAATTGGTGAAAAAATTTGGATTCAATGGGATGACACAGAAGAAGGTGTAGCAACTAATTTGCTTGAAGCTGGAGTTCCTAAAGAAGATATAGTTCTTGGTTTTCGTCATCCTAAAGTACGGCAATATACAGGTTTTGCTGTGACGTGATGGACAAAAGGGGAAGGCAAAAGTCAAAATTTAAAAGAATATTATCTTTTATCTTTTTATATAGCGGTTCTTGCTTAGATGCAACACACTTTGACCTCTCTCCAAACCTCTCTCCTAAAAGGAGAGAGGCTTTGAATCTTACTCCCCTTCCCTTGTAGGGAAGGGGTTGGGGGTTAGGTCTGTATTGCACTTAAGTGAGAAGTGCTATATTTTCCAAGCAAGAAGACTAACGCAAACAGATTCTTCGTCAAAGCTAGGTATAAAAGTTTTAAACAGTTCCACTCCTCCCTCCTCAGAACTTCCCCTTCCCCTTCCTAAATACTACGACTACGCGATCGCTTCTGAGTTGGCAAATTCTCGGCTTTGCGAAGGACGCGCTTGGGGTCTTTACCTTGCCATAATACTTCACCCATCTTGACACCAAATTTATCTTCTAAAACATCGTGCATCTCGGTTAGCATTTGTTCGGCTTCATCGCAGACTGCGGAGGTATTCCCATCTACAGTAGTAACGCTGTGTTTGACATAGCCATCTACGTCATAAAACACTTGTCCAGCGATGGGAATACTAACGCTAACTCCTTTACCTGTGTTAGTCGTGGCTCCTAAAATAATAGATGTAGCGGGATGTTCTGGATGTTCTGGTTGATGAAAGGTGATATTGAAACCCATTTCTTGTAAAGTTTGAGAAATACTATCAGCAATATAATCTCGCTTGTCTGCTTGGAGTTGGGCTGCATTAGCTGTTTCGAGAATTGTTTCCTGCTGCTGGCTAATCTCTGTTAACTGGGAAATTACTTGTTGGCTTTGACCGTTAGTAATAGCTTGTTGCACTGTATTGATTTGAGTTTCTATTTCTGTTACTGCTGCTGCTTGCCATTGCATAACTACTGGATCGGCTTTCAAACCGGTCAGAATGATTTTGAGTTCTGTGAGTTGTCGGTTTGCTTGTGCTTGTGAATGGCGTGAGTTTGACTGACGCTGGACAATTTGGCGTAAGTGTTTTTGAACTAAAGCTGTTGCTTCTGTTAGAGGTCGGCGTACTGCTATCGGATCTCCAGAAGAAATAGCTTGTCGTAAAGTTTGCAAGATGCGCTGTAATTGTTGCCGACCTGCGGCATCGAATTTTAGAGATTCTGTTTCGGGAATTTGAGCTACTCGCCGTTCCAGTTCTTGGAGTTCAAATTGTTGTCGCTCAATGTCTTTTCGTCTTTGTTTTTCTGCTTCATCGCGGCGTTTGCGCTGCAATGCGGCTTGCATTGCCTGTTCAATTTTAATTAGTTCTTCGGAAATTGCTAGTAGTTTGGTTTCTGAATCTGCTTGAGCGATCGCTTCAAGTTGATTCTCACAGCGAGATTGTAATGCTACTGCTTCTTGAACATAAAAATTTGCCCACTGCCAATTTATATCTGACAGCAATCTCTGGACGCGAATTTGAGTTTGGTAACGGGATTCTTCTAGTTGCCGTTGTCGTTCTTGTTCTTGGGCTTCCTTACGCCTTTGTGCTTCTATTTCTGCGCGACGCTGACGTTCAGCTTCTAAAATTTTTTGCTTCCACTCGGCAATTTCTGCTTCTGAAAACTTAGGACTGCCACTCATAATAATTCAAAATTCAAAATTCAAAATTCAAAATTCAAAATTCAAAACTCAAGACATTTTCAGTCGGGTATTTAAACCCTCTAATTTACGATAATTCGTAATTTTTTAGTTAGAAAATATGATTCCTCGGCTTTGCATTTTTGCTGCAAACTCATCTCGGAAGCCTTTGCGGGCGGGAATGCCTGTAAAGTAAAATGCACCAGTGACATCTATACCGAATTCTATTCCGGTTGAGCGATCGCCTTGTGCTAATTTTTCGATTAAAATCTGTTGATATCGTTCTGTTAACATCAATAATCTTTGGTTGCTAGACCCCCGCCAGAGTAAGTCTTGATGTAGAAATTCTATATATGTACCATCGACAAGTAAATCAATGCACTTGAGTAATGCTTTTTGGGCATCTGTTCCGTGTTGTTGCAGATGTTCTAAACGATAGCCTGTGTAGCACATTACACCTAAATTTCTATATTGATGTATTCTATCAATTAGGTTTACTAAGGTTTGGGCTTGCAACATTGGTTCGCCACCGGAGAGGGTGATTCCTTCGATATCTGGTTGTGAAAAAATCCAGTCTGCTAGTTCGGTGAGGGATATTATTTCTCCGCTTGTTTTATCCCAGGATTCGGGGACTATGCAACCTTGACAGGCAAAGTCACAGCCTTGTACCCAAATTACAGCTCTTTTATAAGGGCCGAGGACTGTGACCGGAGATTGATGGCGGAAGATGCGTAAGTAATCATACATATAAGTAGTCGTACAAAATATATAAGCTGGTAACTTTCATTTTCTTATAAGACAAATTCAAATTTTAAACATCTTTCTTGCACTGGGAGAGAATTCGACTGTGTAAGTCATCAATTAAGCCACGTCCTGTTTTCTCTCTTCAGCAATTTATTTTTTAATTTCTTCCCAGAAAATAGTTCCGTGTAGTCTTATTTCTTCTCTAGCTTCTTTAACAGCTTTTAAATCCTCCTCATCTTCTTCATCTTCAATTGTTTTGAGTAAAGTGTAAATCTCGTCTAAAGTGCTATCATAAGCACTTTCTAATAGTGCATTAATTGCTACTATCAATATTTCTCTTTCACGGTTGGTTTTCATTAGCGTTTACCATAAGACTTACAATTGCGACAAGTGTACCAATTTTTTCCCATCCCCATTTGTTTGGCTTATTATTTGGGCTGCGTTGACTACTCATACTGTCTTTCTTTTTGTCTTCTTCTTTGCGTCTTTGCGCCTTTGCGTGAAATAAAAAATTATTTATGCAAGAGGTCTATTGAAATCGGCGTTCTAGGAGGAATTGATAGGCGATTTCAAAGTCGATCGCAAAGATGTAGGGTTCGGTGGTGTGGGTAAGTCCTTGGAGGCGATAGCGGCGGATGGCTTGCATGGTGGCTTGATTGCTCAGAAGGGCGAGTTCTGCGCCGTTCCAGCCTTCTGTACGGACTGCCCAGGCTGCTAGGTTGATGTCTGCGGCTAGGGGGCGATCGCAGTTATGAACCCGCAAGATTTCAAATCGGCTGGTGACATCGGGTAAGTCTACTTTCAGTTGCAAGTCTAGGCGGCCTGCTCTTAATAAGGCTGGGTCGATGATGTCGGGTCGGTTTGTGGCGGCGATTATTAATACGTTAGTACAAGGTTGGATGCCATCAATTTCGGTGAGGAGTTGACCGACCAGGCGATCGCTTACTCCGAAGTCTCCTTCGTGACCGCCTCTAATGGGGGCAAGGGCATCGATTTCATCGATAAAAATTATACATGGTGATACTTGTCTTGCTCTGGTGAATAATTCTCTGACTGCTTGTTCTGATGCGCCTACCCATTTACTATGTAATTCTGGGCCGTTGATGGCGATAAAGTTGGCTCTGGCTTGGGATGCAACAGCTTTGGCTAAGAGGGTTTTCCCGGTTCCAGGCGGGCCCCAAAGTAAAATCCCACGGGGAGATATTGCTTTTAACTGGCGGTAGAGTTCGGGATACAGCAGCGCACCTTCAACAGTTTCTTGCAAGATGGTTTTGACGCTCTCTAAGCCGCCAATCTGTTCCCAAGTGATGTTAGGAGTTTCAATTGTGACTGGACGGAGAATAGAGGGTTTAACTTCTTTTAAAGCTTGGAGAAAATCTTGCTGATTGATACTAAGTCCTTCTGGTATGGGCGAATCTAGAGGGGGATTGAAGCGGTGGAGGGCGTTGTAGGCTGCTTTTTGACAGAGCGATCGCAAGTCTGCACCGACAAATCCAACTGCTAAATCGCCAACTCCTTCTAAATCTACAGACCCATCTAGGGGCATTGTACTAGTATGAATCTTGAGAATTTCTAGGCGACCGAGGCGATCGGGAACGCGGAAATACACTTCGCGATCGAATCGACCAGGGCGACGCAGCGCCGGATCGATGTGATCCGGACGGTTGGTTGCTGCCAAAATCATCACTCCATTTAGTTGAGCAAAACCATCCATCAGGCTGAGAAGTTGGGCAACAACGCGCTTTTCTACCTCGCCTTCGACTTTGCTACGTTCTGGTGCGAGGCTGTCGATTTCATCAATAAAAATTAAGCAAGGAGCCGACAAGGTAGCTTTTTGGAAAATCTGCCGCAGTCGTAACTCTGCCTCACCGTAATATTTACCAATAATCTCCGGGCCAGCAATGGCTATGTAGTTGACACCGAGTTCTTCGGCTATGGCACGCACAGTCAAAGTTTTCCCTGTTCCTGGCGGCCCGATTAACAACACCCCCCGTGTTGGTTCTAATCCCAGTTTGGCTAACAAGTCTGGACGCTTTAGTGGTAAAGCCACCAAATCGTGCAGTTCTGCCAGCACTTCCCTTAAGCCACCCACGGCTTGTAATGACGGCTTAACAGCAGGTTCTGGGGATGGGGCAGGATGTGGGACTGGCGACAGAGGCTTATACCCAGATGTTCTAGGAGTCCGCATAGTTTTGACCGTCGATTCAGATTGAGAAAAGTTACTGTGCTGGGAGACTTCGATCCAGTCGCTATTATTGGGGTTGTTTGGGGCTTGCTGTTGAGCAGCTTTTTTTTGTGCCAGTTTTAGCAGTTGTTCAAAGTCTCGGAAAAATCTACTCACAGTTTCTGCATAATTAGTTAATGCTGGGTGTTGCTAAATCGGAATACAGTTAAGCTTTTTGGAAAAATGAAAATTCTTTTCTCCCCCTGTTCGTGGCAGTTGCCACAACGGAGAAAACCTCCAAGAGCGCACTGCCTCCCGTGCTTGCCTTATTCATACGCTGAGTCAGCAACGCCCAATATCACCTACCGACGTTGTTGTGCTTGTAGTTGTGCTAACACCTGGGCTGGTGAGAGACCTGTCATTGCTGGTAGTTGTAATAGTTGTGCTGGTGGGAGATTTGTTAAGGCTGAAAGTTGAGCTAGTTGGGGTGCTGAGAGACCAGTCATTGTAGATAGTTGGGTTACTTGGGCAGGTGTAAGTCCGGGTAAGGATACACCTCCTCCAGCAAGTTGCCCAGCTACTGGCGTTTGTGTTGCGCCCCCTACTCCGCCATGAGCTTGATTGGCTATCCCTAGTTGACTGATAAGCTGAGTTAGCTGGGTAACTAATACAGTAAGTTGCTGTACTAATCCAGCTAGTTGTACCACAACTTCAGCCGATGCACCGGCATGACCTCCTTGGGCAGCACCACCCTGACCAGTTAAACCACCAACTACTCCACCGACTCCGGGTAGACCTCCAGCTAGTCCAGCGACTTGACCAGTTAAACCACCAACTACTCCACCAACTCCGGGTAGACCCCCAGCTAGTCCACCAACTTGATTGAGTAATCCTCCAGCTAATCCGTCTCCACCACCTTGACCAGTGACACCACCGACTAATCCACCGACTACAGGTAGACCTCCAGCTAGTCCACCAACTTGATTTACTAGTCCGTCAGCTAATCCACCGCCACCACCACCTTGACCAGTTAGACCACCGACTAGTCCGCCAGCTACAGGTAGACCTCCAGCTAGTCCGCCGACTTGATTGAGTAATCCTCCTAACACTCCTTCGCCTCCTGAATTTTGATTAGTTAAACCACCGACTAATTCCCCAGCTACGGGGAGTTGACCAGCTACTCCGCCTACCAGTCCAGTAGCTTGTCCAACTAGTCCCTCGTTGCCACCTCCCCCTGCGACTTGGCCAGCGACACTTGTGACTGGATCTAATACTCCACCTAAGAGTCCGCCGCCTTGTGCCAATTGAGCAGATGATTGCTGGGGATTTGATTGGTTGCCTTTGGATGTTGACGAAGCACCAGTCAGTCCCCCAAGTTGGGATGTGAGGTTGGAAAGCATAGGCTTATGGATTTGGAGTTGCAGATAATCGATTAGGTGTGCGGCATCCGCACCGTTTGCTGTTGTGATTGAAATCGTATGCGGCCCTTGGCGAATACTTCCTAACGGGATTTGACTCTGTTTAAGCTTGCCTTTGTCTGCACCGGGCGTTTTAGCAATGAGTTGTCCGTCTAGAAATATATTGTCTTCTCCAGAGCCGTAGCGATCGTAAGAGAAGACTAATTGTTCATCAGTATAATCTTCTAGTAGACCAAAGTGAATATTTAGTTGACTGGTTGAATTAGGAATTTTGTTGGCATTAAAAGGCACTAAGCAAGAGGGAATAGTAGGACGGTTGAGGGGATCGGGATCTGTGCCTACTATGTAGTTATATTCAATTGTCCATCCACCTGTTGGGGCTGGCGTTCCGGCTTGACCTGGAAATCCAATTTGCCAAAGAACGGTTTGAGGGTCGGGTATAGCAGCAGTGGTTGGGCCGGGTTGCTGGGATGTCAGAGGTGTTTCCTTTACTGGTAATTGAGTTAAGGGTTTCTCAACACTTGGTTGTAGTGGAGGGGAAGGATTTGTGTTTTGTCCCTTTTGAGTAGAGAAATTAGCTGTAGTTGTTTGTCCCTTTTGTCCAGAGAAATTACCTGTAGTTTGTTTAGTCTGGTCAACACTTTGTCCTTCTTGCCCCCATTGCCCCCCGTTTTCTTGGATAGGTTCTGCTTGAACTTCTATTGACTGCTGGGCTGCAAGTGCCTGAATCTCTTTAGAAGCTAGGACTCGATCCCAAACATGAACTTCAGCAATCTTGCCACGGAAAAAACAAGGGCTTGCTCCCCACTGTTCTGTAGCACCTGCGCCGACACGGGTAGGATTGCGATCGTTGGGCTGGTATTGCACGCCCATTTCTCGCCCTACTTCTCGTCCGTTGATGAGGAAAGCCATCGTTTGTGAGTTGCGATCGTAGGTTCCTGCCAGATGTGTCCAAGCACCTATTTTTGCTTGTGTCCCGCTTAGTACCCGCCAAAATGCTTTTGGTTCGCCATTGCCTAACCAAAATTGCCATTGCCGTGCAGGTGTGATGCAAAAAAGATATCCTTTGCGTCCTGCTAGGGGTGAGCCTCCGACTGAGGCCAGAATAGACTGGTAGCCTGAACCACCCTGAACCATGACCCACATCTCGACAGTAAAACTACCAGGGTTGAGTTCGGGCGCGTAAGGCATATCTAATTTGTCATCTACCCCATCAAATGTGGGAGCGTTGGGAAAAGAATCACTCGGAGGTGTTTGCTGCATAGTTTCTTGAGAGGGCATTGCCTGCTGTGTCGTTCTTTTAGCAGGAGGTATGACGCTCTGAAGGGGATAAGTGATTGATACACCTGCAACTGCAATTCTCAGCTTTTCTAGTGACAGCATCTGCTGCTCCAAAAAACTTACCTAAACCTAACCAAACTAGTTAATTAAGTTAGCGTTTTCTTCCTGCTATCCTTCTCCTGACGGAGACACTACGCCCAGCCTTGCTTAAGAGCAGGGGTACGGGAACGCTATAAGCGAACGACCAAGGTAGACGGCTACTTATTGTCCACAGGCGTTAAGTTAAGCCAGAGCCTAGCTTACTGCTTTAGACGGTGCATTCTTCAAATTCATTGCAGCACTTTCGTCGCGGTCAAAATTGCGATCGCACTTTTGACAAAAGAATATTCTACCTGACAGATTCATCGATTGAATATGACTGAATTTGGAACAGGTTTTAGAAGAAGGAAACCACCTATCAACTATTTCAACTTTAGTTCCATAATGCATTTGCTGATAAACCTTTTTGATTGCATCTATTCGTTTAGCATCTCCAGTTTGGATGTGATTGAAATCCCAACTTGCTATGATTAAGTTCAATCCATAATTGTAAACAAATCCCTTAAATCCAGCCATGCAAAGCATCAAGGAGCATTCTTTGTTATTAAGTTTTAGCTCTCTGTTGATGGCAAACATAACTAAAAACAAGCTATCTTTACCTGAACTAAGTATATACGTGCTTCAGGCATTAATCAAGATAAAAGATAATTTATCTTGATTCATGATTTTGCACGTTTGGCACAGCTTAAGTAGGTCGTTGCTGAAAATTGTCGTTATAAAAAGGCAGGAGGCAGAGGACAGAAGGCAGAATTCAATAGCTTTTCGATAGACTTTACTTTCAGTTACATACTTCGGTTTTTTTGCACCATTTTACTCAAGCTCCTAAAGCGATCGCTGTTGCATTAAAATTTGATGGGCGTAGTTAAAATCTTCGTTTGTAATTTTGATTGCCGCTGGATCGGTCATTCCTTGGGAATGGTAGCGACGAATCGCTTCCACCGCAGCCCGATCGCCAAGCAATGCTAAATCGGCGCCGTTCCAATCCTCGGTTACTGTTGCCCAGTAAGCTAAGTTCACATCTTCTAAGGGACGGTCTTGATTACAAACTTGCAAAATTGCCCACCGGCTTTCTACATTAGGTAAATCTACTAATATCTGTAAATCTAATCTTCCAGCCCTTAATAAAGCTGGGTCTAAGGCATCAGGACGATTGGTAGCGGCAATCACCAAGATAGTAGCACCTGTGGGCAACCCGTCTAATTCTGTGAGCAATTGTCCGACAACGCGATCGCTTACTCCAGAATCGCCATGATAACGCCCTCTTGCAGGTGCTAATGTATCTATTTCATCGAGAAATATCACGCAAGGTGATGCAAGTCTGGCTTTGGCAAATAATTCCCGCACCGCTTGTTCGCTAGCACCCACCCACTTACTGAGTAATTCCGGGCCGTTGACACAGATAAAATTCGCTCTACCTTGGGAAGCAACGGCTTTGGCTAGCATAGTTTTGCCAGTTCCGGGTGGTCCCCATAATAAAATTCCTTTTGGCGATCGCGCTTTGGTTCTCAGGTATAGTTCTGGATGTAACAATGCGCCTTCTACGGCTTCGCGCAGGGTTTGTTTAATTTCCTCCAGCCCACCAATTTCTTCCCAAGTTACGTTGGGAGATTCCACTTCTACCGAACGTAAAACAGCAGGTTTAATTTCTTTGAGTGCCTGCAAAAAATCTGAGTGTTGCACTGTCATCTGGTCGGGAATCGGCCCTTCTATTGAGGGGACTTGACGGCGTAAGGCGCTATAAGCAGCTTTTTGACAGATAGCTTTTAAGTCTGCACCCACAAATCCCACAGCTAAATCAGCAATTTCTGCTAAATTTACTGTCGGTTCTTTCGGCATGGCACGAGTCAGAATTTCTAGTATCTCCAAACGACCTTGGCGGTCTGGGACGCGAAACAGCACTTCTCGGTCAAATCTTCCAGGGCGACGTAAAGCCGGGTCGAGATGTTCTGGACGATTGGTAGCAGCCAGGACAATTACCCCTTTAGTTTGGGAAAAACCATCCATCAAGCCCAGAAGTTGCGCCACTAGTCGTTTTTCTACTTCCCCTTCTACTTTGCTGCGGTCTGGGGCGAGGCTATCAATTTCATCGATAAAAACTATACAAGGCGCACTTTTAGCAGCTTTTTCAAAAATTCCCCGCAGTCTTTGTTCTGCTTCACCGTAGTATTTACCAATAACTTCTGGCCCGACTATGGCAATATAGTTAACTTCCAATTCTTTTGCAAGGACACGGGCTGTAAGGGTTTTACCAGTTCCGGGAGGCCCGACTAATAAAACTCCGCGCGTCGGTTCTAATCCGAGTTTTGTCAGTAAGTCAGGACGTTTTAAGGGGATGGCGATTAATTCTCTGAGTTCTTTGAGAACTTCTCCTAGTCCACCGACATCTTGTAAGGAGGCGGTTGCCGAGGAGTCTGGTGTAACTGGGTTTGGGGATGTGTAATTCGTTTGGGCAGATGTATCGCTGGGCGGTTGTGGAGTCCGAAAGCCAGTATTGCCGACGTGGACATTAACAGTACGAGGACGATTTACGCCAGTTGTACGAGGTATACTGCTAAGAGGACGAGTCCGAAACTGCATATCCGCCTTGATTTCTCCGTTTTCAATTTTTTCTTCTAAGGCTTTTGCTAGTTCTAGTAACTGCTCAAAACCTTTGAATATATCGCTCATCAAATTCCTCCCTTTTTTAGCAAAGCGTTGCGATCGTCTGGCAAAGAATTGAGAAGTTTTCTAGTTGATTGAGGGTGTTCTGCTGAAATATACCGATTTATCCCCCAATATCTCTTCCTCCGCAAAGTTGATTTATTCAACATCATACTCTGACTTACTCTTACGTCAGAAGCCCAGCACCTAGTTTTTGTCGTCATTGTGGATTTAAGCTTGAAGCTTTAAATGCTTTCTGGCTAAGTTGCGGCAAGAACGTTTCTGTCTAGAATGAACATTAAGCACTGTTAGGAAACGCTTTTATGTCACTACAAGAACTCAAAGAACAAGCTTTCAAATTGTCTGTGAGTGATCGCCTTGCCCTGATTAGTGCCCTGATTCAATCTTTACAAACTGATAGCCAAACAGAAGATTGGAAATATTTAGTCACACGTCCTCACCCTTGGCGACGACAACTTTATATTAAAGGACGTAAGCTGCTTGTCTCAACCGTTTGGCAAGATATGATTGCCAATAAAATGTCAGCCGAACAAGCAGCAGAAAACTGGGACTTACCCCTAGCAGCTATTCACGAGGCTATTAACTATTGCGAAAATAATCGGGAACTGCTGAAATTAGAGGCAGATGAGGAGCGATATCGTTTAGAAACAAAGGGAATTTCTGTTGAGCCTACGACTGCTGCTTGATGAGGACTCTCAAGCAAAGTATCTGGTCAATTTGCTTCGCACAGCAGGGCATGATGTAATCACTGTCAATGAAGCAGGTTTAGGAAGTTGCTCAGATTCAACCGTATTTAATTACGCTAGGCAACAAGGGTTAGTGGTGCTGACTCGCAACTGTGATGACTTTGAGCAACTTCATCAAGCTGAACCAGTTCATCCAGGTATTTTGGCAGTCTATCAAAACTCAGACTCATCAAAAAACATGAGCTATCGGTCAATTGTTGCAGCAATCTCCAATCTTGAGGCAATGAGCTATGTGCTTAAAAACCAGTTCGTTATTCTCAATCAATGGAATTATTAAAATAATAATTTTGCCGCTCCAATAATCCGGTCTTGCGATTCTACGGAACGGGGTAAAATTGGTAAGCGAATAATAGTTTGATTGATAAATAAACTAGCATCAAGCTCTACCTCTTTACTGTGACGATTATGCACAATATAACGCTGAGAAACGTGCATTTTTGCTAAAGATTCAGTTAGCCGCATTTGTTCAGCAATAATTGCTGCTTCTGCTTGAATCACACCAATGAATTCTGTATGATTTGGATCTTGTAATTTTTTCTGGGCTTGTACGACTTGTTGGCGCAATTTTCGCAACTTTCCCATAAAATCTATGCGCCCTAAAACACTTTGATATTTCATCCATAATTTAAATATCCATGCTAACCATTCTGCTAGTGCAGAGGGCATTTCTAAAAATCTGAGCAGATGACCTGTAGGGGCTGTATCTAAAATAATTAAATCTTGCTGTTTACTGTCTAATAAATCCATGATGGTAATCAGAGATAGCATTTCATCAATACCGGGTAAAGCTTGAGCTACAAGTTGTCGCCAAGCTTCGGGAGTATAAGCAATTTTGATTGCTCCTGGTTCACTTCCCTCACCACTCATCATTTCAGCTAATTCCCAAAGATAATCGTTACGAAACTCATCTAAAATGATTTTGGCATCGATTTCTTGACCGCTTAAATTAGCAGTTAATTGAGTAGGTTCGTGTCTTAATTTCTTACCAAAAGCATCTCCTAAAGAGTGGGCGGGGTCGATAGAAATCAAGCGAATATTTTTGTCTGGATAAGAGCTAGCTAATGCCCATCCTATGGCTGCTGCTACTGTAGTTTTTCCGACTCCACCTTTACCACCAATGAGGATTAGTTGTTTACCTTCGTTTATAAAATCACTGAAACTAGGAGATACTTTTACAGGCCATTGTATAGTTGGTGCGGGGACAATGGCGACGCTATCAACTTTTTTAATTTGGCTAATTAAATTATCTAAAGCTAGGCTTCCTAGAGGTTCTGTTATCTGTTGTGGAACAATAAATAGGGACTGGTTTACTGAAATATCTAGAAAATTATTCAATAAGTTTTGTTGTTCGCTGTAACGGTCTAAGTCTATATTTGTTTCTGTCAATATTTTGTTAATTATTAAACCACCACAAGTTATTTCTAGTTGCTGCAAATTATCTAAAAATCTTTTTGTTTCTAACAGGCTCATTGGTTCTGCGATCGCCACTACTAAGCAAGCAGTAAAATCCACATCCTGCAATAACCGTTTGCCTTCTGCTAATTCTGATTTCAATTTAACTAAGAAGTCATCAACTTCATCCGGTATATAGCGTCCTCTAAAACTTTTGGCGATCGCTCGATGTTTTTCTTGAAATAATTCTAAAGAATTTAATACTACATCTAAAAAATCTTTAATGCCTAACAAATTTAAAGTATGCCCAGAAGGAGCCATGTCTACTACTATGCGATCGACCGCCTTTTCTGTTAGCAACCTTTGAATTTCTAGCAAACCCATGACTTCATCTATACCAGGCCATTCTAAATCCCAAACAGGCGTTAAATCTTCTCCTTCAACAAAGCTTCCACGTTCAACTAGCAGTTCTAAATAATTACCGTATTTTGCTTTAAATTCTAATAGTAATTGTTTAGCATCCAATGCCTGAACGCTTAAATTAGGTAAATCGGGTAAAGGCGAAGCTTGTTCTGCTACTTCTATTTGCAGTACATCACCTAAAGAGTGGGCTGGATCTGTGGATATTAAAAGTATGTTTTGATTAGGAAATAATCTAGCCACTCGTCGAGCAAAAGCACAAGCAAGTGTAGTTTTTCCAACTCCACCTTTACCGCTAAACATGGTTAAGTACAGTGAGTCATATTGATGAATACTATCAAGAATTTGGGGATTTGAGTTCATATCAAGAAGGGGAAGGGGAAGGGGGAAAGGGGAAGGGTAAAACCTTGCCTCTCGTGGGCGAAATAATCTTTATCAAGAAGCGGAAGGGGAAGGGGAAGGGTAAAAACCTCGTCCCTCGTGGGCGAAATAATCTTTATTTTTAAAATTCTAGATTTAAAAAAGTGACATCAGACACAATTGCTCATATTCAATAATTAAATAAAGTCATAAGGAGGTAGTGCTTCTCCTAATTGTAACTCCCAACGGGGAGAGGCTTCTTGCCAAGCCAAAAGTTGTGCTGTTAGTAAAGATTCATTTTGACTACTAACTAAAAGATAAATTCGTGTTTCTTTACCTTCTTGCTGAACAATTTTAGATTCATGAATTTCAGTAATTGTCTGAGTTAGATTTTCCAATTCTGTTATTTGAGCAGTGTAAAAATCTTGCTGTGCTTGATAGCGTTGCTTTTTGGCTAATAAATACTCTCTTCCTCCCGATGCTACTGGTGTATTTGTTTCATCTAAAGTACGAGGAATAAATTTTAAAATATATTGATTTTTACCTTTGATTTGGCATAACTTTTCTAAATATTCCTCAGCATGGGTTTCTAAATGATTTAATAAGCTCTCTTGTGAAGCAAATGAAGTACCAAATCGCAAGGGTAAAACTGTAGTGTGGCGAAATACTTCACAAATTACGCGATCGTGAGACAAGACTGCCTTAATTAAGGTTTCGTCGTTATTTTGCAATGATTCCAAAGAAATGGCTGATTCTACCAGAGCAGAAACACCGGATTTGCTAATTAGGACTACAATATTGCTGATGCCTAGAGGTAAATTTAGATCAACAACTGGTGTTTGGATAAAAGCATAAACGTAAAGATTATATAATTCCACACTTAATACTTAAAGTTAAATCATTTTAATATTTAAATTATATTATAAATTAAATGTAAAAATTTTCATCTATATTAAAAAGGAGAAAATAACCACTTACAATAAAACTAATTTCCTTAAAAGTATACAATGAAGCACATTCGCAATGGTGGACTAAACAGACCTAAAATCAGCACAATGCCTCGTCTAAAGTCTGAGGCATCTGAGCAATTAAAGCTATATAAAATGGTATCAGACCGACAGCGTATCCAGCAAGAACTGAAATTTATGACTGAGCGTTTGGAACAATTAAAACAGCACCTCAGTGATTTAGATACTCAAATACAACAAACTGAATTATCAATTCAAAACTTGCGCCAATCACCTCCCAGCCAGACTCAGACTATGCGCGTTACTCCAACTAATAATACAATCGAAACTCTTTTCCACGCTTCTCACAAGGCTCACGAGTCCAATAGTTTTGATACTTTTTACTTAGATATTTAGTCACAATTTATCGTGTAGAAGAGGTTAAAATTTAATCAACTTCTTCTGCTTCTTCTTCCATTGCTTGAATTTGCAGTAAAAGTTCCTCTTCTTGAATTTCAAACTCTTCTTCAGATATTTCGCCAATATCAAAGGCCAGTTGCAAAGCTAACAAGCGTTTGTGCAAATTTTCATTTTCATCTAATTCACCACTAGCACGTTCTAGAAGTTGTTCTCCTATCCAGGTTATGCCTTCAAGTGGGCCGATGATAGGAAATAATAAGATTTTCATCAACATCAGGTTAATTTCCCTTAAGAAAGCTGGGCAAATGTATAAGGAGCAGTAAAATTGTTGTAGCGAATTCGCAGGCGATCGCTAAATTTTTTATCGATAGATTCTACTTTTTCACTAAAGATAGATTCACTATCCCAAGGAATTAAATAAGCTGTATTATAAATCATCTCTTCTGTCATCGGAACATTTTCTAATACTTCTTCTGCCAAACCGTTTAATTCATCTTGAAAAGTTTGGATAATAGCTTCCTTACGAACTTGCAAACCCTTTTCAATCATTTGACCAATATCGATGACTTCTTCCATTTTCAAAGTTTTACCTTCCATTGCATCGCGTTTTTCTCGCAATTGTGGATTGGACTCTAGCAATGCTTGAATTTCTTCTTGACTATTCCATATGACTTTGACGCTAACTTCCCGGCGTCCATCCAGTTTTTGAAATAACGCTTCTAATTCTTCCTTATAAGGAACAAGCAATTGTTCGTTAACTGTGTCCCAGGTTTTCACAACTAAGCCAAAACGTAGAGGTAAATGGGTACGAAACCCTTGACTCATTGCTTCTTCTAAAACTTTTTCATGACACAATAAATTGCGTCTGGAAGCAAAATATTTTTTTTGTTTAGCTTCAGAATACAAAAAGTTAAAGCCATCAAGAGAATAGCTCTTAACTGTTTGTTTATCCAATCCTTCTAATATGACATTTTCAGAAACAGCTTCGGGAAAAATTCCGTATAGGTAAATGCCTAAACTCATAAATATTTACTAACTTTTTTCTAAAGTTTTACAAAAACTAAATTGGTTTTGATGTCAGAACTAAGCGTAGCTTGGCGTGAATTAAATTTAAATTACCCAAACCTAAATCAATATCGCCATGTAACACTATGCCAATATTTAAAAGCCTGTCTAGCAGTTCCAAGATAGAAGGATTTTGGCTAGGTTCCCCTGGATAGTAGGTTCCGGGTGCAGGTAAAAGAGTACCAGCTTCTCCCAAATCTATATTTAAATCCTCTGGTTTTATTTCAAAAATTTTGCATAAGTGTAATACTTGTTCTTCTAGTTTTTGCAAACTTTCTGCTGCTTCATCTAGCTGCAAATCGCTGAGGAGTTGTTCATCCATGCGGCGAATAACTTGTGCTTCCATTAACTGGCGAATAACTTCCAGCACTGTTAACAATAAAGAAGCTAAACCTGCTTTACTGCTCAGTTTGCGAACATTCAGAATTTTTTCAGCAGAACTTTCTGAAGACTTGCCAACTAACGTCATAATCTCACTAATTTTATTTTTAAATTAAAAACGGTTGTAGCCTTTTATCAACATGTTTAACTAATATTCCTTAAATCAAAGTACAAAAATCTTATTTAAAAACCTTCCCCTTCCCCTCCCCCTTCCCTTATCCCAAAATCCACCTGGCTAGTAGCTAAAGCTTTAAGCGATCGCATTTCTGCTTCTAGACTTTGTAGTCTATCCTGGAGTTGTCGATTTTCCTCAATTAAAGTCTGGGCTTTGCTACTAAGGTAAGGATCGCCTTCCCACCAATTTATTCCCATTTCTCGTGCTTTATCTACAGAAGAAATCAATAAGCGAATTCGGATATGTAAAAGTTCGGTAGAGGCGATAGAGACAGAAATATCACCTGCGATTACAATTCCCTTATCTAATATTCGTTCTAGAATATCCGCCAAAGTCGAACCTTGGGTAGAAGTGGTAATTGTTCGACTCGAGTTGGTTTTAGAACTAGATGAAATTGGTGTAGAAGTCACGATAGCTTTGACTCTTTAGTGATATACAAAGTGTTTTTCTCTATTAGCAATTATTTACGTAACAGAGAATTAACAGACAATACAAAATATTTATAGCTTAAATTATGTCAATTTTAATTAAATCAAACAAGGTATCTAACAATATAAAGACCATATCATATTTATCTTATAAAAATATATCATATCTTATCTATCTTAAGAAATATATTAAACTTCATCCATCTCGATAACTGGAGTTTTTCAAGAAGATATAAGTAAATTGGCGTCAAAATTTGTAGCTCAAATAAAGAAAGTAGTAATGGGCGAAAAGTAAGAGACAATAAGGTTTTAGCCTAATTTATTTTTCTTTACATAGTTTGGTTTTATCATGCCTATTTAATATTAAATATCCTACCTTTCCTACTTTTCCTACCTTTCCTACTTTTGTCTACTGAAATTATTACTGTTTATGTAATGAGTTCGCTTTGCGAGAACAATTAGAGAACCCAGAGGAAGTTTTAGAGGAAGACCTGTACAGAACCCATTTGATATCTTTTTTCTAGCTGGCAGCTAGTCGTTTGAGCATCAATCGGACAAAGCTTGAGCTTGGCATTGGCACGAGCGAGTGTCCGGCCAAAATTTTTGACTAAACTTAAATAGGTTGACGTCAAAATTTGTAGTTCAAATAAAGAAAGTCGTAAGAGGCGAAAGACAAGAGTCAACAAGATTTTAGCTTAGTTTATTTTTCTTTATATAGTTTTGTTTTATTGTACCGACCTACTTAAAAAATTAGTTAAAATTAACTAATTTTTGATTTTTATATTACAAAAAAAATATTTTGTGCTATTTAGGGTATTATGTAACCGAGTAAATATTTTGGAATTAAACCTAGCAAACTAATTACTAACTACAAAATAGTAATTAGTTAAAACTGAAAGTTTACATTTTTAAATAGATTTATAAAGCGTAATCATATATTTTTTTGTTTCAATCTCTCCAGCATTGGGATTGACTCATAATTATTTTTGACAGCAATGGTTTAAACTTATGTATTTAGAAGTTGCAGAATTTTTATCCTTGATCACAGCTTTAACGTATCAGAATTTTTTTATTGTCAAAGCTTCAAATTTAAAGTGTAATAGCTGAAATCGCTAGCTTATTAATGTTTCTAAAGTATTTCCTATGTTGAGAACTATTCGGTTAAAGTTTTGCACTAATTCAGATGCAAATAGGAGTTAACTATACCATGCCAAATCAACAGATAAATTACTTGCCCTACTTTCTTAAATTTAACGGACAAAACGACCATATTGTTTTGTCTAAAATGAATGTAGATTATTCACAGGGTTTCACTATAGAAGCATGGGTTTATTACAATAGCTTTAAATTTTGGTCGCGTATCATTGACTTTGGTAATGGTGTAGACAAAGACAACATTGTATTTGCGAATGAGGGTAACACTAATACACTTATCTTACAGATTAAAAAAATTACAGTAGAAAGAATTAGAGCTAACAACGTCCTCGAAACTGGGAAGTGGATACACTTAGCAGCAACAATTGATAGCTCTGGTAATGGTAAACTCTACAAAAACGGTACAGAAATTCAATCTGGAAAAATTCAACTTCCTGGAAACCTTAACCGAAGTCTTAATTACATCGGCCGAAGTAACTGGACACAAGATGGTTATTTTGACGGACGAATGGCAGAAGTACGTCTGTGGAACCGCACGCGTTCAGTAGAAGAACTGCAACAAGACTTACACCACCGTTTAGAAGGTAAAGAAGCCGGATTGGTACAATATTGGCCTTTGAATGAGGGAACTAGCAATATTGCCAACGATAAATTTAATATTATTAATCAAGCAATAATTTATGGAGCTACTTGGCAACAACAACAAACCTCTATTCAAGCTGATACTCATACAAATCTTCCTGCTTATTTTCTCTCTTTTGATGGTATAGACGATTTTGTTGATATCGGCAAAAAACCAGAATTTAAAATCGAAAAAACTCTGACTGTAGAGGCTTGGGTTTATCCTGAACAACAAAAGCAATGGGCTGGTATTTTTGGTAATATTTTTGATACAGGTTTTACAGAAAGTGGATATGGTTTGTGTCTTGATGGTGCGAGTGGTGTGAATTTTGCTTGCACCCCGGAAAAGCGAGGAATCCAGTACCTCAGTAGCGGTAGTAAGACATTAACTTTATCTCAATGGCAGCATATTACAGGTACTTACAACGGTCAAGAGATGAAGGTTTATGTTAATGGGGTTCTCAAAGCAACAAAAGCAATCTCGGCTAATAAAATTAACTATAATCCTGAAAATAATTTAAGAATAGGTGTTTATCAAGATGATAACGAAGCTTATAATTTTAAAGGCAAAATAGCCGAGGTTAGACTTTGGAATTGTATCCGTTCTGAAGCTGAAATTAAATCTTGTATGTACGCCCGCTTAAAAGGAGATGAGCCTGAATTGGTCGGTTATTGGCCTTTAAATGAAGGCTCTACTACTACAGTTAAGGATGGTACAAGCCGTAGTAATAACGGCAAAATTACTGGAGCTATTTGGGATTGGCAACTATTCTTTATCAATGAAATACTGGCTCAACCTAAAGCATCTGTGCTTGAACAGGAAAATATTGAACTCACTCACAAAGTAAGTGAATTAGAAGAAAAGAATATTGAACAAGATAGACAACTATCAGAACTGAAGCAAAAAAATCCTGAACTCGATAAGAAAGTTGTTGAATTAGAACAAAAGAACGCTCAACAAGATAGACAACTATCGGAAGTTAAGCAGAAAAATCTTGACGAAGCTCAAAAAATTGCTGAGTTAGAACAAAAGAACGCTCAACAAAATATACAACTAGCTGAACTCGATAAGAAAGTTATTGAATCGGAACAAAAAAACGCCCAACAAGATAAACAACTATCAAAACTCAAGCAGAAAAATGCTGAACTCGATAAGAAAATTATTGAATCAGAACAAAAAAACGCTCAACCAGATAAACAATTATCAGAATTCAAGCAAAAAAATGCTGAACTCGATCAGAAAGTTGCGGAATCGGAACAAAAAAACGCTCAACAAGATAAACAACTATCAGAACTCAAGCAAAAAAATACTGAACTCGATAAGAAAGTTATTGAATCAGAACACAAGAACGTTGAACAAGACAAACAAGTATCGGAACTTAACCAGAAAAATATTGACCAAGCTCAAAAAATTAGTGAGTTAGAACAAAAGAACGCTCAACAAAATATACAACTAGCTGAACTCGGTAAGAAAGTTGCTGAATCAGAACAAAAAAACGCTCAACAAGATAAACAACTATCAAAACTCAAGCAAAAAAATGCTGAACTCGATAAGAAAGTTATTGAATCAGAACACAAGAACGTTGAACAAGACAAACAAGTATCGGAACTTAACCAGAAAAATATTGACCAAGCTCAAAAAATTAGTGAGTTAGAACAAAAGAACGCTCAACAAAATATACAACTAGCTGAACTCGGTAAGAAAGTTGCTGAATCAGAACAAAAAAACGCTCAACAAGATAAACAACTATCAAAACTCAAGCAAAAAAATGCTGAAATCGATAAGAAAGTTGTTGAATCAAAACACGAGAACGCTGAACTAAATAAACAACTATTGGAACTTAACCAGAAAAATCTTGACCAAGCTCAAAAAATTGCTGAGTTAGAACAAAAGAACGCTCAACAAAATATACAACTAGCTGAACTTGATAAAAAAGTTGCTGAATCGGAACAAAACAACGTCGAACAAGATAAACAATTATTAGAACTTAAGCAGAAAGAATCTGAGTTAGAACATAAAAATGCTGAATTCGTAGAAAAATTGTCGGAATTATCGCCAAAAATTATTGTAATTGATTCAAAAACAGTAATTCCTCAGAATGATTGGCAGCAATTACAAAAGCTGCAACCTGCGGATTTAAAGAGCGAATCATACTTTGGCGAAGAAACAGCTTTAAGTGGAGAATGGGCGATCGCAGGCGCACGCAAAGCCGATAGAGCCGATATTCAAGATGCTGGGATTGCTTATATTTTCCAATTGCAAAATCAGATGTGGCTACAAAAACAGCAACTCCAGCCTAATGATACCCGTGTGGGGGATCAATTCGGCTCTGCTGTCGCTATGAGTCAACAATGGGCAATTATCGGCGCACGCAAAGCAGATTATGGAATTATTAAAGATGCTGGTGCTGCATACATTTATCAATTAGCAGATGGAATCTGGCAACAAAAACAGAAACTGCAACCTCCTGATTTGAATGTCAACAGTTCTTTCGGTAAGGGAATTGCTATCAAGGGAAACTGGGCAATAATTGGTGCATCTCATGCCAAATCAACGACTATTCAAGATGCAGGCGCAGCTTATGTATTCTATCTAGAAAACGGTGTATGGCAGCAAAAACAAAAACTGCAACCAGAAGATTTAGGCGTTAATCAATGCTTTGGTAACGTCATCGCTATGACATCAGAATGGGCAATCATCGGCGGTGGCGATCGCTACACTTCTGCTAGTATCAAACGCCCCGGAGGAGCCTATATCTACCACCTAGAAAACGGAGTATGGCAGCAAAAACAAAAACTAAATTCACCACGACCTGGAATTAATGACTTATTTGGTTATTCCGTCGCCATTTCTGGAGAATATGCTTTTGTTGGAGCCGTCAATACTCCTATCACCAATATCTTGGGTACTGGAAGCGTTTACATCTACAAATTAATAGAAGGAGTTTGGCAACCACAACAACTATTGCAACCATCCCAACCTAAATATTGTGCCTTCTTTGGGGCAACAGTAGCGATCGCCAATGACATCGCCGTAATTGGCTCAACCCGCGCCGATTCATCCAAGCTCAAAGCTACTGGTGATGCTCATATCTTCAAACTAGAAAAAGGAGTATGGCAACTCAAAGAAAAACTTCAGCCCACCGATTTACATTATGAAAGCTACTTTGGTTTTTCTACCCCAACAGATAGGGAATGGATTTTTACAACTGCTGCTTGGGCAAATACTTCAACGGCAAAAAGAGTGGGTGCAGTTTATGTTTTTGGATCTCGATAAGGGAAGGGAAAATGTTAAAGGTTATTTGCTTTTTGTACTAACTAAAACTTTGTATTTTTATGGTTTTATTATGACTAAAAACTCAATATTTCTCAGTTAAACGGCAATACAGTCTAGGAGTAAGTTGGGTTGAGGAACGAAACCCAACATTATCATTTCTCTCCCTTCCTTTTCCCTTTCACCTTCTGCTTCCCCTTTTCTTCCCCTTCTTTTTCGGAGAACTATGTCAAATACGCAGATTAATTACTTACCCTACGTCCTCAAGTTTGATGGACAGAGCGATCGCATTATCTTACCCGAGCTAAATATTAACTATTCCCAAGGTTTAACAATAGAAGCTTGGGTATACTACAACAGCTTTACATCTGGTGCATCAATCATTGATTTTAGTAATGGTGCAGGCAAGAATAATATTGTTTTTGCTAATCAAGGAGCTAGCGATACTTTAGTTTTAAATATCAACAATCAAGAAATTATTGCTGAAAAAGCCTTAGAAACAGGTAAATGGCTACATCTAGCAGCAACAGTAGATGCGGCGGGAAATGTCAAAATTTATCAGAACAGCCAAGAAATTCAATCGGGAAAAATTCAACTACCAGAAAGTATCAACCGTACTCAAAATTTTATCGGCAATAGTCATTATTCAGAAGATGGCTATTTTAACGGACGGCTGTCAGAAGTGCGTCTATGGAAACACGCACGTTTACCAGAAGAACTGCAAAGAGATATGCACCGTCGTCTCGAAGGAAATGAAACGGGACTTGTTGGTTATTGGCCTTTAAACGAAGGCAGCGGCTATACAGCAAGTGAAGAAGGTAAAATTCAAGGTGCAACTTGGTATCAGCAAATTTTCTTTCCTATTGCTAGCCCTTTAAGTTATCCGCAACCTGTTCTCTCTTTTCACGGACAAAATGATTATATAGAGATTAAAGATCCGTTTGCTAACAATAAAGAATTCACTATTTCCTTGTGGGTTAAACCCAGCTTTCTCAATGATGAAGGTTGGCATGGGTGCATAGGTAAACAAGGAGATCAATATCGCAAACCAGGGTTGTGGTTATCTCCCAATCAAGGATTACATTACGATTCCTATGACTTAAATGGTAAACGTTATAGCGATGTTTTAAATAACTTTTTTGAAGTTGAAAACGAATGGATACATATTACTTGGGTGAAACAAGCAACAGAATACAGATTTTATCGTAATGGTGAACTGTTTATTACCAAAACCGCTCCCGAACTATTTTATACTAACCAGCACACCTGTTATTGGATAGGTCGAGTTGATAACTTCTGGTGGGGTGAAATTGCAGAAGTTTCTATCTGGAATTTCCCCAGAACGCAAGAGGAAATTAAAGCTGGTAGGTATCAACATTTAGTAGATAACGAACCAGGATTAGTGAGTTATTGGCCTTTAAACGAAGGTATTGGCCAGACAGCTACCGATCGCACCAGTCGAGGCAATGTTGGTAAAATTATTGGAGCCAATTGGCAACAGGAATACTCCATAAAAGCTTTTGAGCAAAAGGCAAACTTCATTGAATATGGTCTAGATTTTGATGGTGTAGACGATTATATAGAATTATTTCCAGAGAGTATCCCTTCAGGCAATGAAATTACTGTCACCTTTTGGGCTAAAGGTGGTAGTCGTCTGCCAAAAAACGCTACTATAATTGAAGCGATCGCCGAAGACCATCAACGAGTTTTAAGTATCCAACTTCCCAATGTTGATGGGATTGTTTACTTTGATTGTGGCTGCGATATATCCCAAGCAACAGAGAATTTCGATCGCCTAGAAAAAGCCGCCCAAGTTTATGAATATCAAGATGAGTGGACGCACTGGGCATTTGTCAAAAATGTCACGGCGGGAGAGATGAAAATTTATCGTAATGGACTCCTCTGGCATAGTGGTAACGAAAAAACAAAAGCTCTCCCAACAACCAGAGTTGCTAATATAGGCAGATTAGCTCGGAGCGCTTCTGCATATTATCACGGAACTCTAGCTGAATTTGCGATTTGGAATCAAGCCAAAACACTAATAGAAATTCAAGCAGATATCGGTAAATCTCTGAATGGTAATGAACCTAATTTAGTAGCTTACTGGCCTTTGCAAGATAGCTACGGCGATTTAACTGCGAATAAAGTTAGCGAACAAAACTACGGTAAAATTAAAGGTGCGAAATGGCACCCAAAAGTTGTTAATAATCAAGCCTTACATTTACCATCAAGCCTATATTTTCAAAGGTACGATAATCATATTGAAATCAAAGACCCTTTTGAAAATGATAAAGAGTTTACTATTTCTTTGTGGGTTAAGCCGACCTTAATTGAAGATGGTAATTGGCAGGGAATTATTGGTCATGAAGGAGATAAGTATCGCAAACCTGGAATCTGGTTAACTCCAGAGAAATCAGGATTAGTTTACGATTCTTACGATTTAACAGGTAAACGTTATTTTGCCTGGATAAATAACTTCTTTGAAGCTAAAGATGAGTGGATTAATATCACATGGGTGAAACAAGGGACAGAATACAGATTATATCGTGATGGCGAACTTTTATTAACTCAACCAGCCCCAGAGCAGTTTTTCCATAATAAAGATACTGCTTATTGGATTGGCAAAGTTGATAATTTTTGGTCAGGTGCGATCGCGGAAGTCGTAGTATGGAATTACGCCCGTTCTGCTACCGAAATTAAAAGTAAAATATACAACCCCCTCAGAGGAGATGAATTAGGGCTGGTTGGTTATTGGCCTTTAAATGAAGGTAGTGGCGATATAGTTAGAGATAGAAGCGATGTCCAAGGACAAGCCGCTTCGCGTCTACGCGCCAATCATGGCAAAATATCTTTCGCTACTTGGACACAACAAAACTTTATCAAACCTGCGGCAGTCAACGATGAACCAAACGTCATCAAATCTGGTCTCAAATTTGATGGTCACGACGACCATATTTCATTACCAAGAATGGATTTCGATTACACTTTAGGTTTCACAATCGAAGCTTGGGTATATTACAATAGCTTCCAAAAATCCTCACGAATCATCGACTTTGGTAATGGTATTGATAAAGACAACATCATCTTTGGGAATCTGGAAATAGATAATGATTTGATTTTAGATATTAAACGCGATGGCGTAGGGCAACAAATCATAGCCACCAATGTATTAGAACCTAACAGGTGGATGCACTTAGCAGCAATGGTTGGTGCTGATGGTACTGGCAAAATCTATAGGAATGGTGAAGAAGTTAAATCTGGAAAAATTCATTTACCTAAAAATACTAACCGCACTCTTAACTACATTGCTCGGAGTAACTACTCATTTGACGGTTATTTTGATGGCATGATTTCAGAAGTACGTTTTTGGAACAAGATTCGTACTCAAGAAGAATTACAAAAAAATATGCACCGCCGTTTATTAGGAAATGACCAAGGATTAATCGGTTATTGGCCATTTAATGAGGGATGTGGTAATAAAGTTTTAGATAAAACCAGCAATAGCAACACAGGTATTATCAATGGAGCCATTTGGCCCCAGTCTTATCAATCAGATTACTTGCAACCTATATTAACATTTGATGGTAAGGGTGATTATGTAGAAATTCCAGAACATACTAACTCTAGTAACCAAGTCACAGTTTCAGCTTGGGCAAGAAGCAATACGCCAATTTGGAATCAATATGGTTGCCTAGTTTCCAAACGCAATCCTTTTAGTTTACATCCCGAAGCTGGTGGCAAAACTTTCCATTTTTATATTCGTTCTGGTATGTGGAAATGTGCGAGTTTTACACCAAACATAGATATTACTAAATGGCATCATTATGCAGGCACATTTGATGGTCGCACTATTCGTTTATACATTGACGGCGAAGAAGTTGCCCGCACTGAAGCACCAGGACAATTAAATAATGATAACGGTCGGTTGTATATAGGCAGAGATGTTGATTCGCCATCCCGATATTTCAACGGACAAATTAGTGAAGTTCAGGTTTGGGATAAAGCACTTACCAAAGCAGAAATAGAAGATAATTTGCACCGTTCTCTGGTGGGGAATGAGCCAGGATTAATTGGCTACTGGCCTTTAAATGAAGGTTCTGGAGATAAAGTTTTAGATCGCACTCACCGCGCCTTGCACGGAAAAAGGATTGGTGCAGCTTGGGACGGACAAATTTTCTTCGTGAATGAACCCTTAATTACCAGACGCGGATGGCAACAAGTACAGAAGTTACAACCAACAGACTTAAATAGTAACTCTTTCTTTGGCGAAGAAGCCGCAATTAGTGGAGAGTGGGCGATCGTCAGTGCCCGTAAAGCTAATGCATCGCGTTTGCCAGAAGCAGGAGCCGCCTACATTCTGCAATTGCAAAATAAAATGTGGCATCTCAAACAGAAGTTGCAACCTCATGACTCGCGCGTAAGCGATCAATTTGGGTGTGATGTCGATATTAGTGGTGAATGGGCAATTGTGGGAGCTAGGAAAGCCGATACTGTAGGAATGCAAGATACTGGAGCCGCTTACGCTTTCCGCTTGGAAAACAGGGTATGGCAGCAAGTACAAAAATTACAACCCATAGACTTGGCTGCTCATGATTACTTTGGTAAAGGGTTAGTCATCAGTGGTGAGTGGGCTTTAATTGGGGCTTACAACGCCAGAGCAAACGGTAATCGAGGCGCAGGCGCAGTGTATGTTTTCCGCCTAGAAAATGGAATATGGCAGCAGATACAGAAGTTGCAACCAAAAGATTTAGGTGTTAATCAATGCTTTGGTAACTCGATCGCCATTAGTGGAGAGTGGGCAATTATCGGTGGTGGCGATCGCTATGCCTCTGCTAATGTCAAACGTCCTTTTGGTGGTGCTTATATATACCGATTAGAAAATAGCGTCTGGCAGCTCAAACAGAAACTACAATCTACTCAAGTCGATGGGAAAGATTTATTCGGTTACTCCGTCGCCATTGCTGGAGAACACGCTTTTGTCGGGGCAGTTGGTACTAAAATTGGCAATGTTCTATCTGCTGGCAGTGTTTATACTTACCAACTAGAAAAAGGAGTCTGGCAACCCAAACAAAAACTGCAAGCCGAGCATCCTAAATATTGTGGCTTCTTTGGTGCGACGGTGGCGATCGCTAAAGATATGGCGATCGTTGGTTCCACCCGTGCCAATTCTGCCAAAATAATCGACACCGGAGATGCTTGCGTTTTCCACCTAGAAAAAGGCTTATGGCAGCAAAAACAAAAACTGCAACCAACTGACTTGCATTACGAAAACTATTTCGGTTTCTGCACTCCCATTGATGGCGAATGGGTGTTTAGTACTGCTGCTTGGGCAAATAATTCCCACTTCCGCAGAGTTGGTGCTATCTACATCTTCCAAGGTCGTTGAACAATAGACATCTGGTGACAATGACGTAAGGGCGAACGGCCGTTCGCCCCTACCAAGGCTTTCGGACAACGCAGAATTAATTTCACCAGATGTCTAATGGCTGTTGCTATTAGGAACTTTGCGATAGTTGAGCAATTACCTAAAATTTTGCCCCGACTGTTGGTTCCTGATATTTGACTCCTCGTTTTTCGTGACGGTCATTAGCAACAATAGGATAAATAATGCTGCGTAACCGATTAATCGCACCGACAGGACGATGCACTGCTAGACCATTGCCGGGAGCAAAACTGAGATTTTCCCCAAAGTCATTTTCTAGGGGAGAATCAACCTTCTGATGCTTAACTGTCAGACGACCAACTGTAAAGAACGGTGATTCTTCTTCATTCCAAGGAATGGTAGTATCATCAATCGACATCTCTGGTTTAGTTTGAAATTGGATTTGAAAGTCCCAAGTGTATTCAGCATCAGGCTTGGCTAAAGCTTGAATGATATCCTCTCGGTAGTAGTTGTCCTCTGAACCTGAAGCTTTGACACGCTGAAGCTCACTTTCTGGTCTGGACTCTAGAGGAAGCTGTTGATGAGGTGGTTGACTGGAAACTGGAATAAATCCATATTTAATTACAGCTGGATATTCCACAGGAACTTGACCCGGTTTGTAGGGATCAAAATCAGACTTGAGTCCCACAGAATACGCCGAAGCACTCCAATAGCGTTCTATGAGCAAAGTCTTGGGAAACCGTTTGAAACTGGTTTCTAGAAGTGTGTATTCGTAGGGATGCAACGCTCGCCATAAAAGGAAGAACGGTATCAGAAACGGAGACAGTTTTGCTCTATAAACCTGCAAAAAAAAGCCGTAAAAGTCTTTGATGGTTCTAATAAAAAAGAGTTCGGTATTGTGGACAATAATATCCTGGGTTTTTAACTCGTGACTTTGCGGTAGTCGTTCTCCTTCTACTCCTATCACTTTTACGGCCATAGAGCGCGTATCTCCTTCATAATCATTTTTGACGGAGAAAGCACCACTAGCAAATCGTAGCCAAACCGGATATTGTTTCGGTTTGGCAAATAAACCTTGTTTTAGAGAAATTGCTTGAAGTTGAGCTTCAGTTAATGAGGTGCGTTTGCTCAATTCTTGCTTAATTGCTGCTTCATCAAAGTCAAAGATTTCTAAAGTACCTTGAACAGCAGCGTGGGTTTTTGAGTGAGTATCTCTCTTGGCAGTTTTTTTCTTATCACCTCCATAAAGATTGTCCATGTTCTTTTTGACTAGCTCGCTCATGAGAGTGCAATATTTAGCTTCGTCTTTTTCTGGATATTCGGTAAAAAGTTTCATTTATTTATGTAGAATTAATTGAAAATATTTCTCTAATTCTTAAGGTCAAAAGTAACTTTGTACTTCTTACCTGAGGGCGGAACGTTGCGATTAACTAAATCTGAGACAGTGTTTGTACTTTGAATTATTTCCCAACCTACAGGAGAGAAAGTCTCTTTATTGAAGATATTGGGTGATAATAAAGGATTATTTAATGCTTGAGAAAAAGCATCAATCCCAATTAAACGTGCTACTAAAGGAGGAATAGTTGAATTTTCCCGTCCATCCTCAGCGTAGATTCCCACAAAAAACTCAATATTATCAACATGACCATATAATTCTTTAAGTTTCTGTTGAGCAAATTCATTGCCAGTAATTTGCTCAAATTTTGTTACTCTGGGGAAACCGCACAATTGGCGATAATCGTTGTAACTTGCTAATTGCAGTTGCCGTCCTAGTCTGATTGAGGGTAACTCGGTTAACTCAACTAATATATCAGGAGTGTTGAATAAACCAATTTTTGTACCTGGTTGGGAACAAGTTTCTTCCATCAATGCTCCCAAACCTTTATCAATTAATATCTTATTGTTCCAAAGAGATGCGGCAATATGAGTGGGTTTGCCGTCACAAATAAACGTTTCTGGAATCGCACTATGCCAGCGATAAACAAAGTCAAACTCAATTGCCATCCAATTAGGCTGATGCCAACTTTCTTTAACAAAAGCTTCAGGGTCGGCAAACAACTTAAAGTGATAGGGAGTAATGTGGTTAATATACTCTTCCATGATGATTTTGAGAATAATTGCCATGAGAATGTTTCTGGCAGTTTGGAAGAGACGTTCATCATCCCAATCTGGATAATTTCGTGCTAACTCATTACAAAGACGATTATGTTCTCTAATACATAAAGTATTGAGCATGACATAGCCAATTTGCACATTCGCTCGTTCTACTCCCATCGCAAACAGATATTGTTTTTTCTCTGCTGGCTGTCTTTTTTCATCATTGATGGGTTCGTAAAGACCAACAAATTGAGGATCGACTATACCCTGTGCAGGATCGGCATAATAAAACAGGGGATATTCTTCTTCTACACCATCTTGACGTTTGAGTTTTTGAGTTTTGAATTTCCCTCCTTCAAAGGTTCTTAAAAGGTGTATTTGTTTTCTAGTTAAACCATAAACATTACACAAATCAATTTCATGATTGGAGGTATTTTTTAATTTATTATTATGATCTATACGGAGGAAGCTATCAGTAAACCACTGCACCCAATAGGGAAACAACATAGTTGATTTGGGAGAGTAAATTGTTTGACCATCTCTTTTCCGAAATAAAACAGCTATGTCTTCAACTTTTGGTAAATTTCCCTCAGAGTTTAACTTTGGATCGGGTGGTAAATGTCGTCCGGTATAAGTGCGATCGTTGAGTAATTCCCAGGAAGTATAAGTATCAGTTTTCTTAGGAATTTTAGTATCAGGAGTATACTCATCTAGAGTCATCATACTGTACGGATTGGGACGAGTAGGAATTTTGTAGATGAGACTATTGATCAGCGTTTTGTTAACTTTACGTTTGAGAGATTCATTGCTTTGGATCAATTGCCAAAGACCTTTAAAGTTAGTTAAAACTAATGTTTGAATTTTATTGCTTAAACCGTCTTTAGATGTGTCTCTTTTACCAGCCATAGTTATTATCTGTGTATTGGTTGAACTTAGAATCTTGTGCTTTTAGCGATCGCAAAGGAATTTCAAAATCTCGAATTAATCCAATAATTTGTCAATAATGTTTTTTAAATTTTCGGGTCGGTAGTCCTTGCGACCTTTCAAACGGTTGATTGTGCTGTCATGAATATCTTCAATGGCATCGCCTATCTCACGCAGCTTGATTCCTGCCAATTTAAAGAATCCAGGATCGTTCTCAAACTCACATTCATAATTGGGGTTGATGCCTGTGGGAATCACACTTGTATCGAAGTCAAGTCCCAATCCTAAATCACCTATAGAATCAATCATCCACTGTAATGCAGCATCAGATAACCCGCTGTGTTCTTCAGTTCCACCACCAACGCAACCATGTCCACCTGGAAACCACTTTTGAATCACTCGTTGGTTTTCAGTCTCAGGATGCGGTTTCATGGGAGTCACATCAAAGGATTCACGGATTTCGTCGATCGCCATTGCGTGCAGTGCATTTTGGATATCTTTGTTTAAAGTAGTGTCGTGAAAACTGTAGCGCTCATTGAGCTGGTCGTGAAAATTTTTCAAGACAGCTAACCCAGGAATACCAAGCGCTCCAACGGTGTCAAAACAACCGATCAAGGTAATCGGAACGCGATCGCCGTAACTTTCACGGTATTTTACTGCTTCTTGATCCTTTGGTTTCACACCTCCGTTACGGTAAAGCTCGTAAGCTTCATGTGCTTTGGTGACATGGGGTCGGTCTAGCAGACCTGAACAATAGATCATCCCCGCTAGACTCCTGACTGTGTAGGCACCACGACTGAAGCCGAACAGATAGATTTCATCACCACGAACATAATTGAGGCTAAGAAATCGGTAACCATCTTCTATATTTCTATCGATTCCTAGTCCAGTCGCTCCGCCTAAAACTTTTTGGCTCTCGGTTCCAATGCCCTCGTCGTAGAATACAATCTGTGGAACCCCGTCACTGGCAATTGGTTTTACAGATTGAGCCAGCTTAACTATATTGCTTGGGTAAGGACTCGTTAACTGTTGCCACGTTCCATCACAGCAAACTACAAGACGTTTTCCAGTTTTTTTCATGGTTTTATAACTCAATTAGATTGCTTTGCTCGTCGTTTTGTGTAGTTATGAACGAGCGATCTGCTCTTGCTGGTTGGGAGCTATCGAGATAGGTCTGAACCGCTCGAAATTTTTGATGTCTACACAGGGCGTACAATCGAGCTTGGTTCTAAGTTCAGCACTGAAGGAAACGAGTTGATCGCTAAGAACCTGACGGTCGGTTAAGCAGCCTTTGATTGCTATGAGTTCTCCCAGAGTCCACTCATAGAGATGTCTATCTGCATCGTTCATTATTACAATCAGTTCGTTCTTGGTTCTTATGATTTGGTTGAGAAGCTCATCTACCTTGACAGCGATCGAATTCGCAATCAGGATGTTAAATGCCTCTTTGCCACCAATTATATCGATCAGTTCATCAACGTACTGTCTGACCAGACTTATAAATGTCTGATTCCAATCGTTGCGGATGCTCTCTATTTTGATATCAACATGTCTGTAGACTTTATTAATCTTATTGTTAATTTCAGTACTGTTAGCAACACAGTTTACAATCTCATTGTTAATTTTAGTGTTATTGATGACACTGTGGTATAAGCGCTGGTTAATGTACTGATTTAATTCCTCATTATCATTCACAACGTTGTGAGTTATTAATGGGATAGAATTTTGTATCTTTTGCTCAAATATTTGGTCGATTTGCTGAACTATATACTGGTCGATATAATGCTTGAATTCTTGCTTATTAGCAATTTTGTTAATAATAAATCCGACATTGTTACTTATCTTTTGCTCAAGGATTTGGTCAACGTACTGGTTGACCTGCTGCTGACGACGCCTCCGGAACCACCACACAAGCAAAACCAGCAGTCCCAGCAAGAGCAACCACAGCAGCCATGAAAATGGATTTTTCAAAAAGGAGTTCAAGGTACTTGAGTGTACAACATTATCAAGTAAGGTAGGATTATTTTTCTGGTTTTCTTGACTTTGATTGAAACTGCGAATCGGGTCATCAGGCGAGGATGTCAGATTTCCTGAGTCAATTTTTCTTCCCGAAGGTGATGTATCATTAGGTTTTATATTAGAAGATTCTTGAGGCTGTTTTCCTATTTCGTCTGTTTTCTGTACAGGCGAGGATGTCAGATTTCCTGAGTCAATTTTTCTTCCCGAAGGTGATGTATCATTAGGTTTTATATTAGAAGATTCTTGAGGCTGTTTTCCTATTTCGTCTGTTTTCTGTACAGGCGAGGATGTCAGATTTCCTGAGTCAATTTTTCTTCCCGAAGATGATGGATTATTAGGTTTTATATTAGAAGATTCTTGAGGCTGTTTTCCTATCTCCCCTGTAGAGTTTTTTTCACTCTCCAAACTCCTAAACTGTTCATTGATTACATTAGGTGGTGCATCAGACAAAACGGGGACTGGGATCAAGAGAGCTAATAAAACTGATACCCCAACAGATGAATATCTTTTTTTTGCCATAAGTAGTATCTTCGACCCACGCAAAGTAATTTTTTATTAACCAGAGGTGCAGATTTAAATATGTTAGGACTTACGCATTGACAAAAGTCTTCAAATATGGATTTATATTTTTCGACTGTAGAGTGGGCAATGCTTAGTAAAATCTGATTAGCTGGACATAAGTTTAAGGCACTACCCACCCTACAAGTTGCGATCGCAAACCTAGTTAGGAAAAAAATCAAAGAGCGATCGCTACATCAAAATTTAGGAAAATATTCTCATCCTTCCCTGGTTTGTTTTGTTCGGTCTTCACCAACAGTCATTTTTTTCACATTTAGATGTTTTATTGGAGTAGAGTGCGTTATTGCATTGCTCTAACGCAACCTCTACCCCATCAATTTTCAGTCAACTCAGTAAAGTCTAGTACGTCACGGCGTCAATAGAGCAACCATTTAAAATCCCTAAAAAGCCCATTCCATAATACTTTTGACTTTTGACTTTTGACTTTTGACTTCCGCCTTGCGGTACTAGTTATTTGTTTCCTGGTAACTGCTGCGATTTTACAGGTGACAGTGGTGCAGGATTTACTGAAATAGGTTTGAACGGCTTGAATGTGTTGATATCTACACAGTTGGTGCTATCCAGCTTGACTCTGAGTTCAGCGCTGAAAGTAACTAGCTGCTCAACAAGAGCTTGGCGATCGGTTAAGCAACCTTTGATTGCCATTAGTTCTCCCAAAGTCCACTCATAGAGATGTCTGTCTGCGTTGTTAATGATCACAGTCAGTTCGTTCCTGATTCTCAAGATTTGGTTGAGAAGCTCGTCCATCTTGATGTTGATTACATTAGCAACCTGAATATTGAATGATTCTCTGTTGCCTATTATGCCGATCAGTTCATCGACGTACTGTGTAACCAAACTCATGAATGTCTGATTCCACTCGTTGCGGACGTTCTCAATCTTGATGTCAACATCTCTGTAGACGTTATTAATCTTGTTGTTAATTTCAGTACTGTTGACAACAAAGTTCAAAATCCTGTTGTTAATTTCAGTACTATTGATCACAACACTCTCAATCTTCTGATGAATTTGAGAATTATCGTTCAAGATATTCTGAATCTTCTGGGTTATTTGATCGTTATCAAAGATTTGGTTAATGATGACGTTGTTGTTGGTTACATTCTGTTGTAAGCGGCGATCAACGTACTGATTCAATATGTCATTATTATTGACAATATTTTGAGTAATTAACTTGACGTAATTTTGTAGCTTTTGCTCGTAGGTATTATCGATTTGCTTGCTGACATACTGATTAATATCAGTATTGTTATTGACGATGTTTTGAGTAATTAATCTGACAAATGTTTCTCTGCCACCTATTATCTTAATCAGTTCATCGACTCGCTGTGTAACCAAACTGATAAATGTCTCATTCCACTCGTTGCGGACATTCTCAATCTTGCTGTTAATTTCAGTGCTGTTGGTAACAAGGTTCACAATACTGTTGTTAACGTCAGTGTTGTTGGTGACGTTTTGCTGTAAGCGTCGGTCAACGTACTGGTTTAATACATCATTATCATTGATAATGTTCTGGGTAATCACTTGAATGTGATTTTGGATCTTTTGCTCGAAGGTATTGTCGATTTCCTGGTTGAAGTACTGGTTCAGTTCAGAATTATTGACAAGGTTTTGAGCAATGACGCTGATGTTGTTGCGTATTTTTTGCTCAAAGCTTTGGTCGATTTGGCTATCGACGTGCTGGTCAATATACTGGTTGAGTTCCGGCTTATTGACGATGTTGTTGATGATTAATTCGATGTTGTTACGTACTTTTTGCTCGAAGCTTTGGTCGATTTCCTGGCTAAAGTACTGTTTAATTTCAGTATTATCATTGATGATATTCTGGGTAATTAAACTGATGTTGTTGCGTATTTTTTGCTCAAAGCTTTGGTCGATTTGCCCGTCTACATGCCGATCAATATATTGGTTAAGTTCCGGTTTATTGATGATGTTGTTGATAATTAATTCGATGTTGTTATGTACTTTTTGCTCGAAGGTATTGTCGATCTCCTGGTTGAAGTACTGCTTCAGTTCAGTATTATTGACAAGGCTCTGAGCAATGACGCTGATGTTATTGCGTATTTTCTGTTCAAAGCTTTGGTCGATTTGGCCATTGACATGCTGGTCAATATACTGGTTGAGTTCCGGCTTATTGACGATGTTGTTAATAATTAATTCAACGTTGTTACGTACCTTTTGCTCGAAGGTATTGTCGATTTCCTGGTTGAAGTACTGGTTCAGTTCCGGATTATTAACAAGGTTCTGAGCAATGACGCTGATGTTATTGCGTATTTTCTGTTCAAAGCTTTGGTCGATTTGGCCATTGACATGCTGGTCAATATACTGGTTGAGTTCCGGCTTATTGACGATGTTGTTAATAATTAATTCAACGTTGTTACGTACCTTTTGCTCGAAGGTATTGTCGATTTCCTGGTTGAAGTACTGGTTCAGTTCCGGATTATTAACAAGGTTCTGAGCAATGACGCTGATGTTATTGCGTATTTTCTGTTCAAAGCTTTGGTCGATTTGGCCATTGACATGCTGGTCAATATACTGGTTGAGTTCCGGCTTATTGACGATGTTGTTAATAATTAATTCAACGTTGTTACGTACTTTTTGCTCGAAGCTTTGATCTACTTGCTGATTGACATGCCGATCGATATACTGATTGAGTTCTGGCTTATTAACAATGTTGTTGATAATTAATGCAACATTGTTACGTAATTTTTCCTCTAAGTTTTGGTCGATTTGGCGATCGACATGGCGATCGATGTACTGGTTGAGTTCCTGCTTATTGACAATGTTGTTAATAATTAATCCGACATTGTTACGTATCCTTTGCTCAAAAGTCTGGTCTACGTACTGGCTGATTTGTTGATTAATTTTCTTTGATATCTCAACGTTGATCTTATCTTCTACAAGCTTGTCTAAGTAGCCAGACCAGCCTTGCAAGTGCTGGTTCAGACTAAATTCCATCTGCTGTATATAAGCATCCATTGAGAATCTGACCTTTGCCACTTCTACAGCCAAATTCTTAAAGTGCTTCTCGTAGTTCTTCAGCAACCAAGTTTCGAGCTGATCCCAATACTTAGCCTCCAGCGTCACATCAGCTTCATCTATCACGTTAATAGATGCATCAATCTGCTGTAACTGTTCCTCCCACTTCTTCTTAAACTCGTCTTCGTTAAAACGAAAGGTAAACTCTACTGAGCTGTTCGCACCTACCGCTTCACGATTCACAGATCCACCTGAGCCTTGAATATTTGTAACAGTTTCGCTTGAGCTGTTCGCACCTACCGCTTCACGACTCACAGATCCACCTGAGCCTTGAATATTTATAACAGTTTCGGTTGTACCATTTGTTATAGACTCTGTTGTAATATTTGTAACAGACCCTCTTGTAACAGTTACCTTATTCTCCTGCTTTTTATACTTCTGGGTCAGTTCAGTTGCACTCACTGGCTCTATTGCCAGAATAATTTGGCCTTCGTTATCTTCTTTGTAGGTATCAATAAATAAACCTGATAAAGTAGTTTTTTCTTTGACCTCTAAAACTACTTCGTCTTTCAGACCATTCAATGAAAACCAAGTTTCTTCAACTTCAATATTAGTGAGTTTTGTAATAAATTTTCCGCCTTTGGCCCAAATTAAAGCCCAAGGTTCTATATTAAATTTCTTTTTATCTGACCAATAGCTGGCATTCCCTTCACGAATTTTTATCTTATAATTTCCAGGTGTTAATTCAACAAAATTGGAACCCGATTGTTTCAAGGTAGACAGATTTGTTTCATCCAGCACATAACAATTGCGTTTACTGTCTACTGTTAAAGTCTGAGGACTGAAAAATGCTTTATTACTAGTAATAAAAAGATTAATTCCTCCACTGTTATCAGCATTGTTGACATCAAAAAACAAGGCGTTCAGAACTGCTTTCTTTTTGACTTCTAACTTCAGACTATCGTTATATCCATTTAAGGTTGTCCAGGTTGCACCTACTTCAAAACCTGTGTTTTTATTGATAAATGTACTACCATCAGCCCCATATATCCAGAGTAAAACAAAAGGTTCACTTTCTGTTTTACTCTGGGCATAGCTGTAGCGACCATCAGTAATTTTGATATCAAAAGTACCTTTCTCGAAAGTAAAGGAAGTTGCAACATTTTGTTGCAGGTTATTCATTTGATCGGGGTTGATAACGTAACAATTGTTTTTAGTATCGATGGTTAAAATACTCATACTTTCTTCCTTGATAACTTTAATTTCTTGAGATTTTGTCTCTTCGGATTTTTTGTTTGAGTTTACTTCTGGAACGATTTCTGTTACTGCTGCTGTAGCTGGTTCATAAATAGTGATACCTGCCCAACGACCAATGGGATCGGTTATGGCAACTAAAGTTCCAATACCCGTGGTAGTATCAATACGGATTAATTGACCGTCTTTACCTAACTTAAAGAAGTTGCCAGTTACGCCATAGAGAATATCACCAACAAACTCCATACTTGCAAGATCGGCAAAGCCAATATCACCGAGAGTTTTGACTTCACCTGTATCAAGATTGGAGCAAGCTAATACTTTCTTCTTGTCGTAACCAATCAAGGTAATATAAGCTTTGCCATCAGCATCAAAAGCAACTTCGCCACAGTTGTAGTTTTTATCGGCAACCGTTACTACTGGTGTACCTTTACCTGTTTCAAGATTAATAGTAATCAGTTCTTTAGCAGTTGTAGCGTAGAGGGTATGACGCTGGCGATTATATGCTAAACCAGATGTAGCAAAGCCAATATCACCAATTACAGTAGCATCACCGGAATTGAGGTCAATTTTAACTAGTCTGGTCTTATCCTTGTCTCGATCAAGTCCATATAGTTGAGAACCGACAAAAGCAATGTCAGAAACTTCTGTAACTATCTCGCCAATAAAGGTAGCTTTACCTGTGACTAAATCTAGAGTATAAAGTTTGCTTAATTCATTGGAGACACAATCTTGAATATAAACTGCTCCTGGTTTGAGCTTAATTGTTTTAGCTGTGCGACTACCACAGATAACTTTTTCTAAAACTGCACTAAAACCACTGATAGCGTCTTTATCTGTAAAAGATTGTCCATCTGTTGAGGTTGCAACTCTGCTGTATTCGGTTTTGATACCTTCTTGATACTTGCTCTTAGAAGTTCCAAAATAGGTGTGAACGGTAACTTCTGCTGTTTTGGCTTTTTGGATAGCCAAATCAGCCGCCGTAATATCCTTTTGCTCTGTTTTATCTCCACCCCCATCCAGTGCTTCATCGCCGAGATAAAAGATAGCTCGTGCTGCACCTTTGCGCCAATCAAAGTATTCTGAGATATCTTCAATGGCACGAGCTGCATCTTCTTGCGCTCCTGCAGACTTTAGTTCTCCTCTTTTTCTACCCCGAAGTTTGGATTCAGATACCTTAGACTTTTGAGTAAGATAAGCTCTGATAGTTTGGTCAAAGTTTGTCCCTTTCCAAATACCTTCTATCCCTAACCAAACTACTCTTAATTCTGTTGGACAATTAGATTTAGCAGATGCGATCGCACTCATAGCAGCATCACTTAGAGCCTGCGCTTCGTCTTTCATCGAAGGACTAGTATCGATGACGATAACTAAATCAACAGTAGGTATAGAGCTTACTTGTTTATTCATGCTTTTTTCCCTTTTTTTCTTGTAGATAAAATTGAAGAATTTCATATTTGCAGAGCTTTATGAATTTCAATGTAAAGTAAAGGATCAAAATCCAAGCAGTAGACAACCCACTTATTACTTTAAATAAGTAGGTGTAGCTGAGAACGAAACAGAAATGCTCAAAGTAGAATGCGATCGTTGGAATAAAAGTAGCTCAATATCGATTGATGAAAGCACTTCTACTTCAAACCGAACAAATACATAACAGCAAAAAAATCATATCATTTTTCTTCTAGAAAAATATATCAAATTTTATCTATCTGGAGAGATAGATAAAACCTCATCCATCTTGATAACTGGATTTTTTCAAGAATATATAAGTAGGTCTGCGTCAAATTTTGTAGTTAAAATAAATAAAGAATAAGGGGTGATAAGCAAGATAAAGCAAGGTTTCAGCCTAGTTTATCTTCCTTTATATAGTTTAGTTTTATCATGCCAACCTACTTAATATTAAATATCTTACTTTTCTCACTTTTCCTACTTTTCCTACTTTTCCTACTTTTCCTACTTTTCCTACTTTTTGGTCTACTGAAATTATTACTGTTTGTGCAAAGAGTTCGCTTTGGGAGAGCAACTAGAGAACCCAGAGGAAGTTTTAGGAACTTCCAATAAATAAAATGCCCTTTTTGTGGTAAGTTAAAAAATAATTTTAATTTTCGGGTGTTAAGTAAGTGGCAAGGAAAATTTTATTTTTTGGATCTCCTTTAAGAAATTCCAGTTCTCAAGATGGATGATGTTTAAGTAAAAAAAATTAACATTGTAATTTGGAATTATTTACGCAATAATAACTACGAGTAATAAACACTACTCAATTTGTAAATATCTGAAGAAAAACCTGCCATTGAACCTGGTAAAACTACTTGCCAAATAAAATTGAGGTATGTTTTGTAGACTATCTCAGCAACAGGTTTTTAAAGGATTTATCGAAATTATGGAGTAATCTATCATGGCTGTTGAAAAAGTAAACTCGTCCTCGAGCTTAGCAGAGGTAATCGATCGTATCCTTGATAAGGGTGTTGTCATTGATTTATGGGTACGGGTATCCTTAGTTGGGATCGAACTCTTAGCAGTAGAAGCACGGATAGTAATTGCATCGGTAGAAACATATTTAAAGTATGCTGAAGCTGTTGGTTTGACTGCTCAAGCTGCTGTACCAGCTGCTTAAGTCAGGTTATTGCCCTTTTGATATACTCTTAGTTAGTTTGCCTGTTGCCAAACCCCAAACCACAGTAGCAGGCATTTTCAGTAATAACGCTCAAAAGTAATAGTTTAGAAGAAGCTGATTTGTGGTTTTTTATATAGTACAGCCGGGAAGGAGTTTAAGTTGTGTCTCTTAGAGAACAATGGTACGCTGCACGGCAGCAACGCGAACAGGAAGTTCGCTTACGTCAACAACATGTGCTGGAAACTCGTCAGCAATTTCAGGCAGAAATGGCAGCTTTGCATCAGTATCAACGAGCTTGGCTGGAAGAGTTTTGCCAAAACTTAGCGGCTGAAACAGCAGAATTTCTGCATAATACCACTGCCGATCGCGCTGCTATGTCTGCTGCCATGCGCGAATCGTTAAATAACTTCCATACCACCTTGCAAGCCGAGGTAGCTGCCTTTTTGGAAGAAACGCGATCGCAGCAACAGCAAACTTGGACAGAACAAGCTCAAGAACGAGCCGCTTTTGTCGCTGCTTTGCAAGATTACGTTTGGGGAACAGCACCCTCATTTGACAATCTCCAAGCAAACGCTCTAACTCCGGGAGTAAAATCCAGTAATCTTGATTGGAGATAATTGTGGCTACAGTTCTCCAAGTTAACTCACAAAATTTCATCGAAACGCCGAAAGTCAATCATATGACAAAGCGTGCTTTACGTTATCTGCACACAGGCTTCTCCATTCACCTGCGCGGCCCTGCTGGTACAGGTAAAACTACACTAGCAGTACATCTAGCGAATATGCTAGAGCGTCCTATTTTATTAGTGTTTGGAGACGATGAATACAAATCCTCCGATTTAATCGGCAATCAACGGGGTTACAGCCGTAAGAAGATTATAGATAACTACATTCATAACGTCGTCAAGATGGAGGATGAATTACGGGAATCCTGGGTTGATTCACGCCTAACTACAGCTTGCCGCGAAGGTTTCACCCTGATTTACGATGAATTTAATCGTTCTCGTCCTGAAGTGAATAACGTCTTGCTTTCGGCGTTGGAGGAAAAGCTGTTAGTATTGCCAGCAACTGCTAATCGCCAGGAATATATTCGCGTTCATCCTGAGTTCCGGGCAATCTTTACCTCCAATCCAGAGGAGTATTGCGGGGTACACGGCACGCAAGATGCACTCATGGATCGTTTAGTGACAATAGATATTCCCGAACCAGACGAAACAACCCAACTGGAGATACTTGTTCAAAAAGCAGGGTTGGCTCGTAAGGATGCGCTAGCCGTTGTCCATTTGGTCAAGCAGTTTCAACAGCGGACAAAAAATGACAAGGCTTCCGGTTTGCGGGCTTGTTTGATTGTCGCTAAAGTCTGTAACAACCAGAATGTTCCTATCAATGTCAATAGCGACGACTTTCAAGATATCTGTAGGGATGTCTTGCTTTCTCGTTCTAAACTGCCCTTAAGTGAGTCAAAGTTGATTTTAGAGGAACTGTTTCAAGAACTGCCAATAGCAGGCAAACTAATTGCTAAACGTCGGGAGGTAAAGCGATGATCCAGATTCGCACCATGCGCCAAATTCGCACAGGCGCAACGATTTCTAGTTTTCGGGCTTGCCAAACCTTAAGCGGTTTGGACTTATCTGGTAGCGATCGCGCTCGTGCTGTTGGTGCTACAGCCAAAATGCTAGCTGGTGAAGCCCGTAGACAATGGTTAATCAAGCAATGGAAACGGTTATAGAAGGAAGGGGAAGGGGAAGGGGAAGTGGTAGAAGGAAGGGGTAGAAGGAAGGGGTAGAGGAAAAAAACTGTATTTTAAATTAGCTTGTTTTTCCCATCTCCTCTGCTCTCTATCTCCTTGTTTCCCCCATCTCCTCTGCTCCCTAATCCTCCCATCCTCTTCTTGTCCCCTTCCCCTTCCCCTTTACTTTGAGGTTTTTAATCATGGCAGATATTTCTAACGTTCCTTCGCATTTACTGGCTCACGAACATTATCGCCAGATGTTGGTGCGGGATGGTGAACGTCGCTTTCAAGAATGGCACAGCGAGTATCTCAGATATCAACGCAAGTTTCTTAAGGATCAAGAAAATCGGATTAAAGAACTTGAGAATTTGCGGAAGGATATTCACACAGATCATAAACGTCGTTCTGAGGAATCACGCCAAGAGTTTTTGCACTATCAGAACAAGTTCCTTAACGAGATGCGGCGTTACTAAATAATTCGTAATTCGTAATTCGTAATTAATTTTTTGGCGTTGCTGATTGATTATATGGTTTACTCACGTAGAGAATTTCAAAAAGTATGAGAGTTATTCATAGTCCAATTAAGCAATGCCACTTTTTCAATTAGGAATTATCAACTACGAATCATTTTAACTCTTATGTTCAACCTACAACTTGATTGGGATCGCCCTGCTAAAGTTAGTTCGCAACTCTCAGAACATATTCTGCGAGTGCGGATTTTACCGTCGTTGGGCGATGTCCAAAGACAGGCGACATTACCGTTGCAATTGGCTGTTGCTCTGGATACTAGCGCATCAATGCAGGGTGAAAAGTGGCAATGGGCAAAAGCAGCAACCCAGGCGTTAGTATCTCAGTTACGAGAGAGCGATCGCATTTCCATAGCAGGCTTTGCTGATTGGGTGACTCCTCTAGTGCAAAATCTGCAAAATAATCAACTTGACAAACTGCAAGCTGTTGTGCATAACTTAGTCGCCCAAGGAGTTACCAGAACTGATTTAGCCTTGAGTTGGATTGGGTCTGTTTTATCTTCAGAGACACAGAGAGCAAGGATAGGAATTCTGATTACAGATGGGCATCCAACTACTGGACAAGGAGAGGTTTTGGAGGATGCAGCAATTTTGATTGAGCAAGCCAAGAAAATGGCAGAAGATGGTATTACCCTCTGTACCGTAGGATTAGGAGATGCTGCCGATTTTAATTCAGCGTTACTGATCAGCTTGAGCGATCGCGGACAAGGAACGTTTATGTATGCAGACAATCCGACACTGCTGACACCCCAACTACAAGAACGATTGCAGGCGGTACAAGCGATCGCACTTACAGATGCAATTATAAAATTGAACTTGACGGCTGGAGTTAAGCTCAAAAAATGCTGTCAGTTCCGTCCTGATTACCTACCTTTGATAGAAACAGCCTCCCAAGAAATTCACTTACGAAACTTGCGAGTAGATACTGCAACAGACATACTGTTAGCTTTAGAAGTACCTGCATTAAGTACAAATCAACTTCTCGGTAATTACGCGATCGCCCAAATTCAATTATCACCTTCCCCTTCCCCTTCCCTCTCCCCTTCCCTGCAATTTACCTCCTCCTACACAGAAGCACAGCAAGTTAATCAGGAAGTCGATCGCGATCGCCTTTGCTGGGATATCAATCGCTACAGCACCGAACTCACCTTGGCAAACGATCCTCTGCAAACAGGAGAACTCTTGAGTCAAATTCAGGCAGCAGCTTTAAAATCAGGTCAGATAACAATTGCTCGTGAAGTATCTCAGCAATTGAACGATCTTCAGAAAACAGGTAAACTTAGCGCCCACCAAACCACAGATTTACTAATAGCCACACGCCAAAATAATTCGTAATTTCCCCTTCCCTCCTTCCCCTTCCCCCCTTCCCTATGTTTAGTGGTCTAGGTTCCGATCCAATTCCCGGACTCAGCCAACTTACTCCCGATACAGCTTACCTAGCGGTACATAATGGCCCGAAAGCTCAAAATAGTTTTCCGCTGAATCGATTGCGATCGCTAATTGGACGCAAGTATCCACCACATATCATCGTTGACATCGATTTGAGTGGCTACGAACAAGGGCCGATATTAACTGTATCGCGGCATCATGCGATCGTGCAGTGGGTGAATCAAAAGCTTCAGATTGTGGATCTTGCTAGTCGTAACGGTACGTTTGTGAACGGACAGCAACTCATCCCCCAGCAAATTAATCAACCCTCAGCCCCTGCCTTACTTAGAGTCGGCAGTAAAATCAGGCTGGGCGATTTAGAGTTTGAAGTGACAATCCTATCCCTCTTGTGAGAAACTCTTTGCTCCACACTTACAGGTTAGAAACGCTAAAAATGGTGAAAATTTCTATATTGCATAAATTTTCACACATCAAAATTGCCTAGAATTAATCTGAACTCTAGGGTTAAATCATAATGAGATCCCTGACCTGGGGATGTACTCATAGATAATCTTTCAAACGGGATAGGAAACTTTGTCCTTCACCAATGTCATCGCCATAAAGCCCCAGAACCATGCTCCTAATCAGGCTCAACACACTATTGTGGGTTCGGTTTTAACTGTCAGGATAATTATTAATATACCCGTTCATTAGTCGCCTCAAAATAGTTTCTTTTATTCATAGCGGGTGGCAGTGCCGCCTGTGCGGTTGCTCCTAAGAAACCGTATTTGCTTCGGGCTGAGGAACAAGCTCAAAACCTAAAGCTAGAGCCTTTTTTTGGAGATTATTGATAACTCTTTCTTGGTAACGTTGCTCATAATAATCCATGCCAATATCTTGATAGTTACCTCCAGTTGTCCAAAGTCGATAGAAAATTCTTGCCAGCTTATGAGCAGTAGCAGTGATAGCTTTGGGCGTACCAAGGCGAGAACGTAAGCGACGATAAAAAGCACGACTCGGCAGAATTGCTCTTGCCAATTGAGCCAAACACTCCTGTATTTGGCGATCGCAAGCGGCTATCTGAGCTTGATAGACATCATAAAGTTGTAGTTCCTGTTGAAGTACAAAAATATGCTCATTGCGATAATCACCATTTAAAGCAGCAGCAATTTCTGTTTCAGAGCGTTTAGTACGGTGATGTCTTTTCGCTGCCAAAATTTGTGGGTCTGTTTCTCCAGCAACAATTGCTCGAATAATTGCCATCCCAGTAGTGCCTGGCAGCAGCCATTTCACCAATGTCATAACCGTCTCAACCCAGAACCAAGCTTCTGTACGGGCGACAAAGCACCATTGGGGGATCGGTCTTAACTGTCAGGACACAATAACAGTGTAATTTTTTTCGGTGCATCTTATTTTGTTTCTTCCATCCATAACGGAAGCGATCGCGTCCGTAAACAGCTATTGATCACCAAAAGCTGACAAGACCAATGTCATGGTCAAGCTGTTGAAATTTTTCCTTTTATCAGCATTGACCAATTTGCGGTCAGTTGAACATCGCTGACCGCTTTTTCTTTTCAGGAATTTTTCTCCTGACCAGATATAGCAGTCGTCACCTCAGTTAGGACGTAGGATATATAAAAGAAGTGATTG
>NZ_JAVRBM010000072.1:0-45550 GCF_034531255.1 Nostoc sp. ChiQUE01b
TCTAACATCAGTCCATATAAATTGATTTTTTATTGTTTGTGAGAAATTCGCGATTTCAGGTGCAGGGAGTAAAGCGATCGCCTAACATTTGTTTACAATTGCAAGTGCGATCACGCAGGGGCGGCTTCCGCATCGCTTAAAAGATGAGCAAGATTAACCTTATCGTCACTAAAAAATAGTTGCAGCAGTCACCAAACTACAAAGCACGTCAATTTTTGGTATTGTTTGCCTTGATTAAAAACTTAATTGGCTTTTACATATCGACTGACGCTTGCTTCTTTTCCATTCCCAGTATTGATTAATTTGTAGAAATAGAGCGAAGAGCCAGATCCATCGTATGTGAGCGTAACCACCGAACCAACCTTTGCTTCAATTAAATTGCTGTACCATACGAAGTATTGGTTGCCGCTTCTAGATTGAATCAAAGCCTTGTATGCGCCATTCGAGGAGTCCCAACCAAATCCTTGAATGAGCGTAACGGGCATAGATTCGGCAGCATGTGCAACCTCGGCAGTAAGCAATGCAGAAGATGTCAGCAGTAGGGCAACAGGAATCGAAGCTTGCCAAGTTCCTGCTGCAAGAAGCAGTGCGAATAAATTGCGAGCCTTTTTGGAAAAGCTACCCATCAGTGTATTGGAACTTAAGTTCATCATTTTTGCTTTCCTTAATTAAGAGAAGTTTTCAGGTTGTAAAATTTCGGTTCTGGCAGCTTGATTGACTCTTTGTCTGCCATCAATTGGGTTATGGGTTTGATTCAACAGAGCAACCTGGGTTGTTGATTCTCTGTTACTGCTATATCTGGATGAAGTTTGGCGAAATATGCAGCGATTAGTAAAGAAAAAATTGAATAATGCTAAAAACCGCATGTTATAGCAATCCTATTTGATTTGTGAAAATTTGCAGTGTTCAGATCCCCGACTTCTTAAAGGATACAGCTGGCGAATAGGGGGTCTTACCCCCTAATATGGCTTAGAGCAGCAGGTCAGAAGATACAAAAAGTAGAGTAACTTGTGGTATCTGTGTATGACACTGCATCCAAAAAATCAATGGGAAATACCAGAACAAACAGCACAAATAGCGCGTGCGTCATTCCCAAAAGGGAATATGTACATGAAAATGTACGATGAATTAGGAGTGTTATACGCAGATAGAGAGTTTACCATCCTATTCCCAGCCAGATGCGGACAATCAGCAATGTCTCCAGGGAAACTGGCATTAATCACAGTCATGCAATTTGGCGAAGGGTTAACAGATAGACAAGCGGCAGATGCAGTAAGGAGTCGAATAGATTGGAAATATGCACTTGGTTTAGAGCTAACAGATTCAGGATTTGACTGTAGTGTATTGAGCGAGTTTCGCAGTAGATTATGCGAGTATGGTTTAGCGAACAAGTTGTTAGATTTAATGCTGGTTAGGTTTCAAGAGAAAAAACTAATTAAGCATCGAGGAAAGCAGCGAACAGATTCAACACAAGTGATAGCAGCAATACGTCAACTAAATCGGTTGGAATTAGTTGGAGAAACATTCAGAGCAGCACTCAACGAAATAGCTTCAGTAGAACCAGAATGGTTGAAAGCAATTATTAGTGAAGATTGGTTTGAGCAATACAGTTGGAGATTTGATAATTACCGCTTACCGAAAAATAGAAATGAGCGGGAAGAATTGGCACTAAAAATAGGATTTGATGGACATTACATACTACATCAAATTTGGTTTGGTAATCACGATAAAGTTGGTTTATGCCAACTTGACAGTGTAGAAATCCTAAGAAAGGTGTGGATTCAACAATACACATTTGACAAAAATGGATTAGTGTGGCGAAACCCAAATCAGACGGGATTACCGCCGAATTCGATTTGTATTGAATCACCCTATGATATTGAAGCTCGTAATAGTAGTAAACGGGAGATAAATTGGACAGGATATAAAGTACATCTGAGCGAAACCTGTGATGAGCAAACTCCAAATTTAATTACAAATGTAGAAACAACTTCTTCTACAAATCCAGATGGAGAGGTGACATCGATTGTTCATCATCAACTAGCTCTCAAAGACCTGTTACCCCTGGAGCATTATGTCGATGCTGCTTATGTAGATGCCTACCAATTAGTTGAAAGTAATCAGGCTTATCAAGTTTCCCTGGTTGGGCCTGTGGCTGTTGATACTAGTTGGCAGGCAAAGTTAAAAACAGGTTTTGATATTAGTGCATTTATCATTGATTGGGATCAAAAAGTTGCAATATGTCCACAAGGAAATCTCAGTCGTCTATGGCGAAAAGCTCGTGACTGTAATCACAATCCCTTAATTGAAGTTGTCTTTGACCGTAAGATTTGTGCTACTTGTCCGGTACGAATTAATTGTACTTCCGCTAAAACTGCTCCTCGAAAGATCAAGTTGCGACCTCGTGACGAATATGCGGCACTTGTTGAACGTCGTCATCAACAACAAACTCCAGAGTTTGAGCAAAACTACGCACGTCGAGCCGGTGTTGAGGGTACTATCTCTCAAGGTGTAGGTAGGTTTGGCTTGCGACGAACACGATATTTTGGACTGGCGAAAACACATTTACAACATATTGCTATCATCTACCACTACAAAGATTGTTGTTAATAGCGATCCATTGTCTATGCTAGTCATGGGGGAAGTCTGAATTGAAAAGCTGGTAACTTTCATCTTCTTACTTCTCCCGCCTTTTTTCCTAATTCACATTAGGCGTAATTAATAAATCGATATAGGTTGCGAATATACCCGACTTACAATCCTAAGATAAATTTATGGTAACTTTTCAACCTCTACATCAGCACAATTCCAAGTATCATCGCAGGTTTTCCAGTTAAAAGAACCATCAGGATTTAATTCAATAATAAATTTGTCAGCAACGTAATTGGGATAAGGTGTTTGAGTACCAGGATATACAGGGTCAGAACCCAACAGTAATAAGCCTGTAGAAGATTGCTCCAATTTGATGCTTTGCTCAACAATTTTAGTTTGATTTGTGTTTTTATCAAAAAATTTAGTTAGTAATGTCCCTGAATCACCTTTCATCTTCAGGGTACTTTCGTAGACCACTTCAGAAAAGCTATACCGCAGTTTAAAATTTCCATAAATATCGTCAATACTTCTTGATGAAGTGCCAGGTGCTAGAGTTGCTAGTGGCGTAGGAGATTTTATAGATTGAGGTGGTGCATTCATACTGATCGATGAATCTATGGATTTCTTTGAAATAAAGGCTCCGAATGTAAGTGAAACCGATAAGAAACCTAGAATTGTTACGACACAACCTACTCTAATGTATTTTCTACCAGAATTTTGTTGATGTTCAAATCTCGGATAAGTAAATGGTATTGCCCCAGGATGCTGAAAAATTACAGGTAGCCAACTAGCACAAGGATAATCTTTTTCCAATTCGTCTTTCAATCTTTGACGTGCATTCCTCACAGATAAATATAAAGATTCACCTTTTGAAAATAATCCGAGAAAAAACTTCAAAAATTCTTGTGCTACTTTGTCTGGTATCGCTTCTCGCATCACTATAACTTGAGGAATTTGTAAATCAGCTAACTGCTGTGCTAATCCCAAGCCATCACAAGAGTTAAAAATAGCTAACTGCAACCCTCCTTGAATTGCCTTTCTTAAGCAATTTTTTAATTCATCAATATTTAAACTATCATTTGGATTAATATAAATCTTTCCTGTCATACTTTCAGTATGGCTATGTCCAGCAAAAAACAAAATATCCCAATTTTTATCCCAAAGTTGTTCACTTATTTCACTGCGCTTCGGTTCAGGGAGAAAGTGAACTTCAGCGTTGGGTAATTGTTGTAATAATTGACGGTCTTTCTTAATATCAATATCAGAGCTATTACCTAAAATCGCTAGTATACGTACTTTGCTGATTTCTAGAAATGGAGAAAGGGGAGCATAATTTTGTCTCCCCAAAGCAATTTCTGCTTTAGGATAAAGTTCAAAAAAATCCCAGAGATGCCAAGGAAGTCGCATCAAAATATTATCCACTTGGAGAATTACCCTCACTTCATCAGATTTAGATAAGTTCTCCAGTAATTTTTCTTTAACTGGACGAAATTCATTAGAATTCAACCAATTATTTAAACTATTACCTAACAAATCAGCAGCATTAAGACAATCTTGATAAGCATCACCCAGATGTGTGAACTCTTGTGTCGCTGCTTCTAGTCGTCGAGGAGTTCCTAAACTGAGATAAATTGACCGCCAATCCTGATAATATTGACTAATTTCTGGAATTGGAGGTAAATTACCATTAATTTCTGTGTGAAAAGGTTGACCTTCATCTCCTATCTGCAAAATTACACAAAACCCCTGGTTAAAATCCCCCTGATATGCCTTAAAAACCACTAACTTGGCCATTACCATCCTCTACGAATAGTTACTAAAAAGTTAAAGTGGAAAATCTTTAGCAATACAGCTATCTCCTACTGATATTTTGACGCTAAATCTTTCTCCTCGTTTAGCACTAAATTTCTTTTGAATGGCTCTATCAGATTCTCTAGCAACAATTTCGCTGAAAATATTACCAGTTTCATCTAACACCGTCATTCGACAACCAGCAGGTAAATATCTTTGACCTTCCATCGCATGAACTTGTACTAAAACAGCAACTTTACTATCACTTTTTTCTAAAAACCCCACAATCAAAGCCAACGCATTACCTGCTAATTGCATTCCCAAATTACTACCTCGTTTAACTCCCACCGTAGAATTATCGGGGTCTATCATCCACAAACTTGCAGCAGCAGTCCAACGAGTTTCTTCATTTTGTGTTGTTCGGATTAAATGAATTAGGGAATCAATTGTTTCTTTATCTTGATAACCAATTTCTCCTAATCTTTCAGCAGCTATTTGTCTTTGTCCCTCATCTGAAGTGTTTTTAATTTGCTCAATTAGGTTTTTTATCTGTTTTAAAGTTTTAGCATCAGGCTTTTTACTCAACCTTTTTTTTCTAAAAGCCCAATTGACTTGTGAAGTTGCAAATAATTCCTCTAATGTCTGCCAACCTGTATCGAATATATTCTCTAACCAACTTGATAGATTTATTGCTGCTTTTGTTGGTGTAACCACAGATGGAGTAACAGCGGATACTAATCCCGAATTTCGATATTCATACAGTTTCTGCCTCCATTCATCATTTTCTAGTAATGCTGCCCACTTAAGAAAATCTATATCCAAACGAGGCGAATAAGGAGAAGCTTGGCTCAATTGCTTGATGAGATTTTCTGCTTCATCTGCTGATATTTTTGGCAGAGTTGGAATAGCTTCTCTTTGTTGTGGACATACTTCTAGAGATACTAAAAATGCATTTATATCTTGAACTAAATCATCTCTGAACAAGGTATAAGTATGCTCTACAGCATCATATTCTCCCTGATTTTTCAAATCAAGATGTGTAGTAAAGCTCCAAATACAAAGACTATGCTCATCTGGAATAATTTGCACGGCTAAATAATAATCAGCAACAAATTTAGGAATATCTACCCATTCTTGAGGAACGCAAAATTCTTGATTATCAATTGCTTCGCTAAGAATAATAACAATGCGTTTATCTCCAAGAAAAAATGACGAACCATTTACAAATTCCCAAATATCTGGCGAACTCCAAGTTATGGGTTGGGATAAATCAAGCTCTTCTTTTAGCCATTCGCTCAAAATATTTTGACTGAGAAAATTGAGAAATGCATTCCAACGGGCTGCATCATGAGAGTATTTTTTTGAATGTTTTACTTGCGACCATGCCTTTTCTTTGTCATTTTCTGAAAATTCTAAAATCACGGCTTTAGAATTATTATTGATTAATTTCACTATATTTTGCTCAAACATGACTTTCCTCTCATTAGTTTCCAAATGTGGCATAAGGTGCGCTTTTTATCCATGTATCGACGAAGGTTGAAATTAGCTGATTAGCTTTATCGATAAAGGCTAAGATTTCCTGTCGATCTGATTCAGGAGAATTAAGTGGTAAATCTCTTTGCACTTGTTCAGACAATTTTAAGCATAGCTGCTGTTTTACACCATCAATTATTTCCTGCAAAGCTGATTCGTGAATCTTCAATCGCTCCGCTACTGTGCTTAAGGACAATTTCTGCTCATAGTGAAGCTTAAATATTTCTAAATTATCAGAACCTTCTGGAGGGAAGTTATTACTTAAGTTTTCCTCCAATTTAGATTTAAAATATGGCTCTAAACAATCATCTATTGCTTTTGTCGAGATATCCTCAACCTTCTTGGGAGTAATCTCATTAGGAGTAATACAATTGAATTTTTGTAAGTTCAATTTAACTACGTCTCTCAATATCAATCGTTTAGCTTTTTGAAGACGACGTGATACTTCAAACTGCCTTATATTAAAAGCATAGCCAATATGTACTTGATCTATAGATAACCCTAGCTCAAGCTGGAGCATCTTTTGCTCGTCTCTAGGAAGTTTATTATAAGAATTAATCAAAATTGATTTTAGTTCATTCAATTGCTCGTCATCTTCTAATTTTATCTCCTTTTCCCAAGGAGTTAAACTTATTTCATTTTGCCCAGGATCTACTAATTTATCAGTAGATACATTTTCAAACAAATCTACCTCTTCTCCATCTGAATTTATATAAGTTGTATCTACATTTGAAAGTGATATTTTTTTTGATATATCTGCTCTCAAGGCTTTTACACAAGTTTTGAGAAAACTGTCAAGCTTTTCACTATTTATAGCCAATGTTGAAGACAAAATAAATTGATTATAGCGGTTCGTAATTGGTTCCAATTTTTTTGGACTTGGCCATTCTAATTTTTTTTGAGTTTTTTCTTCTTTTGGGGTAGTTTCTTCTGTATCAGAGTCAGTAGTATTCGGCGCATAAATTTGCTTATAGCAACGCCAAGCTAGGTCGCATTGGAAAAATAACGTATTTTGGCGGGCGGAATCGTCACAAGTTTGTAGCAAAACTTGTAAGTCTTCGCTGCTAACAGATGCTGAGAGTTTTTGAGAGGAAGCTAACTCTTTGTAACGATTAGTGATAGCTTTGAGTTGCTTAGAAGTTAAATTTTTTATCTTAGTATCTGCTATTTCCTTAAAGCACTTCCAAGCTAGCAAGCATTGAGATAATTTTGGTTGTTCAATATTTACTTTTTCTAAAACCTGTTTTAAAGATGTTTCCGTAAGCGATCGCAACTGTAATTCATAAATTCCGAATTTTTGTAACGACTCTTTCAGGTATTTTGCGCTTATGTTTCGCAACAATCCTGCATCAGAATACTTAGCTTTTTCTACACCCATCCTAAGAAATAAGAAAACCTTATATTGTATTTTTTCTCTAACATTTTTTCTAACAAATGCTTCTAAGGAACCACGCTCTGGGTCAAATTTATTCAAGATTTTTTTTAATTGTTGATAGTCATTTATGTATTTTTGAGCTTCTAGTAGACAATCCGTCAATAAAAATATCGAGTTAGGAAACTTTTTGTATTCTTCTTTAGCCGCGTCGTAGACAGTTTCTTGTAAGTATGCTGCCAAATGTCCAAATGCAGACGGATTTGGATTTTCTTGCTTGGTTTGATTTAAGAAATACAGTACTAAGAATTCCTCGCTATATTCCTGTTCGCCATCACCATTTTGTTGGAGTTTACTAACCATTTTTCTGAAGTTACTAACTAATTCAGGATTTTCTTTCCAGACAATAAGAATATGCCCATCACTATTCTCAGATATATAGAGAAAAGTTGTAAATTTGTCTTTTATATTTGTTCGTCGTTGCATTATCCGTCTTCCTGTTGCTAATATCAAGTTTATTATTTTGAAATAACTTGCTCTTTAATAGGGAAGTTTGGCACAATATATTTCTAATGTTTCAGTTAAGGTGATTGTTGGATAATTTAATAAATATATGCTTGTAATTTATCCACAACTATCCAACAAATCATTTTTTGACTGAAGCAACAACATTCCATATTTTTTGCCAAACATTACTTGAACTGGAATGATTCTCCGTTGCTGGTTGCTGATTTGGAGATTCTGCTAAACTTTTGCGCCGGAGTAGTGCTTGTTCGATGTAAGTAATTGACCCTGGATAGGTTTCTTCTAAATTCAATAGCAGTCTTTCTCCTATTTCTTCTTCGGCTGGGTCGATACCAGTCTCTAAAATAGTTTTTAATCTTGGCATAGCGATTTCATCTACTATTCTTACCAAAGCTTCTAAACAGAATCCAAACTGTTTTTCTGTCAAGATGCTATCCAGTAAGGGAAGCTCAACTGTTGCACAAATTTCTCTTCCCATTGGGTCATAACTCCAGCGCACCATATTGGTTTGCAAAGACAGGTTGAGTAATGCTTTGAACAATACAGGTGCATGTGCATCATTGATATTTGTCAGCAGTTGCGGTGCTAGCATTTGCAAATATTCTCCTCCTTCACCTAAACTAATTACAATCAAAAAATCCTCAATATTCTCAGTTTGAAATCCGGTGATGATGCGTTGATTTTCTGCATCAACTTCGTACTTTAAGTCGTTTTGTTCTAGGTAACTTGTTATTTGCTCTAGTGTTACTGCCATAAATGACCCCATTTTGATTTACTATTGGCTGACATCAGTAGTTCTGGATGGGTTTTGAGATTTATGCAGGCTGCGGTTTAATTAGACTCGCCAATTAAGGTAAAAGCAGCCCAGTTCTTGGGATCTGGGTGTTTTTCCATAGTTTTCAACATTGCCTGACGTAGTGCAAAAGCTTTATCATTGCCTTGCTGCAACTGTTGATAAAACTCTGTCATTAGAGATGCGGTAGGAGCATCGGGTATTGACCATAGGGAGACAATAACACTGGGTACACCTGCACTAATCAAAGAACGCGATAAACCAATCACCCCATCACCCGTGATTTTTCCAACTCCCGTATTACAAGCACTCAAAACAACTAACTCGGTATTATTAAGCTTTAAATCGAAGATTTCGCTCGCAGTTAGTAAACCGTTGGTTCCTTCTTCTTTTCCTTTATTCAGAGGTTCGGGAGCAAGGGCTACAGCACCCGGTACACCTCCACCTGTAAAATCATCAAGTAAGCCGTGAGTTGCAAGGTGAATGATTCTGGCTTTGGGGAGTAGGGGTAAAATTGCAGATTTAGTGGCTTTCTTGCCTATAATTGCATTGGTTTTGTATATCTGCGCTACCTCTTTTGCTTCTATCTCTGCATCTGGGAGAGGGTCTAACTGCGTTGCAGGTTTCCCAGGATACAGTGATACTTTAGGCATGGTGGGATTACCTACAACCAGCACGTCTTTAGAAGTTCCTAAGATTTGTTGGCGCTTTTGGCGAGTTAAATCTAGTACCTGTATCGATGGTGCAGTCAGGATGGTGTGTTTCTCAATGAGATACTTGCGGTCAGCGTCTTGGAGTGCTGGAAAGGGAACGAAAAATAAAGAACCTTGGGGAATGAAGGTGACGCGATCGCCCTTGTCTTTGGGTAAGAGGTCAGCGATGGGATCGATGAGAATTTTGTGCAGTTGTTGTAAGTTGATGTTGGCTGCTTGGGAATATGAAACTTTTGTAACTTCGGTAAATTTTCTTTCCATTTCCACGGGTTGCTCTGTGTCTTTGCGATCGCTCAGTTGAATTTTGACTGTCCTGTTTTGAGGATTAACTGCAATTACTTTCCAAGCAGGGTCTTTAGCGAAAGCATCATTGGGTTTTACTAAGTCACCAACTGCAAAACTTTGTTCGTTATTTGCACTTCTGGGAAAATCTATAGCGACACCAAGAGATTCGAGGGTTTTGCTAACGAGGTCATCTAAAGAAGTGTTTTGTTTTTGCCACAGGGGTTTGAGGTCAACTGGGTGAAATTTGACTTCACCTGTGGGTTTAATTACCCAGATATAGAGTTCTGATTCTTTAAATTGTATTTTATCTTTGACTTTGAAATCATCGTAAACAATTGAATATTGAACGAGGGTAGTATTTTGCTGTTTGGCAGTTTGTTTAATTTTTTCAATTGTTGGAAAAGTGAGTGATTGTTGTTGAGGGTTAGGGGATAATTTAGAAGCAAGTAACTCCACGAAAGCTCGTGCCCTTCCGCGTTCAGCTATTTCTAAGGCTAGATCATTTTTCTTCTGGGCTATCAAAACTTGTTGTAGAGCGCGGTATGTGTTGCGTTGCGTGTCAAAAATGGATACTTTTTCGCTATCTTTTAATTCCCGACCTCGTAGAGATTCTCTAACTGTCATTCCCTCAAATAGCGTACTCTCTGCCAAGTTGAAATTTCCTTGTTTGTAGAAATAAAATCCTAGATTGATCAGTAACTTCCCCTTGTTTTCAGAGTCGTTAATTTCTCGTGCGATCGCTAAGGATTGTTGAGAATAATCAATCGCTTTTGGATAGTCTCCCTGGTAAGAGTAAACAAGACCAATATTTCCCAGTGCAATGCTCTGGCCCTTACGGTCGTTTATTTTTCGTGCGACATCCAAATGCTGCCGGTCATAACTAATCGCTTTTGGATAGTCTTCTAATTTAGTATAGATATCACTAAGATTCGACAATGCGTTACCCTCGCTGTGACGGTCTTCAATTTCTTGTGCGATCGCCAAGGACTGCTTAATGGAATGAATCGCTTTCTGGTCATATCCCAGGTAAAGGTTGGCAGCGCCAAGATTTAGCAGTGATTGACCTTCGGCTTTACGGTTTTTGATTTCTCGTGCAATCTTCAATGACTCCTGGTGATAGTCAACTGCTTTTGGGTAGTCTCCCAGGAAAAAGTAGATATTACCGATATTTCCTAGTATTTTGCCCTGAGTTGAACGGTCTTTAGTTTCTCGCACGACAATCGCCAAACTTTGTTGTTGGGACTCAATCGCTTTTGGGTAGTTTCCCAGGTCAAGGTAGACAATACCGAGATTTGACAGCGATTTAATCTCGCCTAGAGGGTATTTAATTTCTCGTGCGATCGCCAAGGACTGCTGATGGTGGCTAATCGCTTTTGGGTAGTCTCCTATGCTTTCGTAGACAAGACCCATATCTCCCAGCGTCGCACCCTCGCCCTGACGATCTTTAATTTCTCGTGCGATCGCTAAGGCCGGCTTAAGGTAATAAATCGCTTTTGTGTAATCTCCCTTGTTAATGTAGACAGAACCAAGATTTCTTAGTGAATAACTTTCGCGTTGACGGTATTTAATTTCTCGTGCGATCGGTAAGGATTGCTCAAGGTAATGAATCGCTTTTGGGAAGTCTCCTAAGTTATCGTAGGCATTACCGAGATTGACCAGTGCATCTACTTCGCCCCAAGGGTATTTTATTTCTCGATAGATTAAAAGTGCTTGTTCCCATGATTGCGATGCTGCTTTAAATTGGCTGTTTTGAAATTGCTGGATACCTAAATCAAATAGTCTATCTGCTTCCGGTTTTCGGGGGTTATTTTGGACTTGGGCTAAGGATAAAGCTTGTAAAATTGCTGCTTCCAGTTGAGGGTCTTTAATTTCCCGTGCGATCTCCGATGCTTGCTGGCAATAGGCGATCGCTTGTTTCACGTTTCCTGTGTTTAGGTATGCTAAACCTAAATTATTCAAGGATTTTGCTTGGAGCGTGCGATCGCTTATTGTTTGAGCAATGGCTAATGCTTGTTGGTAATTGGCGATCGCTTGTTTCGCGTTTCCTGTGTTTAGGTATGCTAAACCTAAATTAATCAAGGACTTAGCTTGAGTGGAGCGATCGCCTATTGTTTGAGCAGTAGTCGCTGCTTGTTGACAAGACTGCAACGCAGCTTGAAATTGGTTCTTATTAAGCTGTTCTCTGCACAAATTCAACAGATGCTCTGCCTCTGATTTGCTAGTTTCCGTACTTTGACCTAACACCTGTATCCTAAAAAATGGTGTTAGGGAATTAAACGCAAAACCTGTTAAAACAGCAGTCACAAGAGCGACAATACCCAGAACAAGCTTTTTTGAGCGCATAGGTGACAAATCAAGTACTTATCACCAGTATTAACCGATTAGTAAATTATCTCTAGCCTATATACAATTTCTTCAGCTTATGTCGAGGTTTCGATAAAAATCTTTACACTATAGCAAGGTGATTTTTGGATATTTACCGTAGAAATTATACTGAAACCCGATCCTGAAAGCGAGCGCGTACAAACTTTAATAAACTTCATAATAGTGACTGCATAATCTACATTGTTCTTTCCAGAACTAAATACAGAACGAGCAAAAGTTTCGTTTGCAGCAAGTCGGCGGTATTCGAGCAAAAAATAAGGAGATGTATGATGCAGTCTTTCCAAACATTTGTCGATTGGTTTGAAAATTGGAGATACGAAGTCTCAAATAATTTCCTGAAACAGTTTATTCCTCTAATTGTAATCATGCTGTTACTTTTTAGTGGAACGTTTCTAACTGGCTGTACTCCTAGTCAGCTTCCGGAATCGGTTTATGTTGACTGTGGAACGCAAATTGGTTTTTTCAATAACTGTCGCGGTTAATTTAAGCTTTAGCTCATTCATTTTAGGACTAAAAGGTAATATTATGTTGTCTTTTTAGCTCTAATCAAGAGTTATCGAGAGATGATTAGCAAGTAATATTACAAAATCCAAAAATTACATTTCTGAGTACAGGTCATTAAACCTTCAAAAATCACCGAATTTTGTAATTTATACATCTCTCGATCATCTCTTTGTGTTTATCAATCTTTTGTCATTAGCTTATGAATTGTACTCAAGTTGGTTTCTCTAACACTTGCGAGTTAATTAATAATTACTATCATCTGCACTACAACGATCCATTAGTGATTATTGGCTGGATGATTTTTGCAATTATTATCTGGCAATTAAAAGGCTTTATTTGGAGCTTGATTAAGTGGATATTCTTGTTGTCGATTGGATTGTTTTTATTAGCAGTATGCTTATCTATTATTTCTTCCTAATTATAGATTGCATTTATTTAACCAATTAAGTGAGGTCAAGATGATGAATAACAATCAAGAAATTCTTGATAGCAAGGAAAAAGATATTCGCTTGAAGGCCACAATTTGGATGTGGGGATTGTCTATACCTTTATTCTTTGCCTGCGTGCCGATTATCGCTCTCACAGCAATGGGGATTTTGCTTCCCTTATTTGTTTTAATTGCTCTTACTCTAGGAACCGCTTCGGTTTGGTTTTTTTATAGTAAGTCAATGAATGCTATGAGCCTGGAAATTCAGCAATTACAAGGGCGAATAGTTAACTTAGAAACTATTGCTAGTCATGAAGAATTAGACGGTAAGTATAGGAATTTACAACAAACAGCATTGAAGGATTTAACTGAAGTAATGTTACAGGAATCTCCTCGATATAAAACTCAGAATAGCGAGAGTACTCCCGGTTGAAAAGTGAAATAAAGTGAAGCCTTACCGTTAGGTGTAGGGCTTCATTATCAAAAAAAAATTTATCAGATGTTCCATTCAATCAGCTTCACCAATTAACGTAAATGCTGCCCATAATCTAGGATTAGAATCTTTTTTCATTGTCGCTAACATCGCGTTACGCAAAGCAGTAGCTTTATCTGAATTATTTTTTAATTGTTTGTAGAACTCTGTCATCAAAAACTCTGTAGCAGCAGCATCATCCACACTCCACAAAGAAACAACGACACTGGGAACACCAGCAGAAATTAGAGAACGAGACAACCCAATTACCCCGTCACCTGAAATTTGTCCTCTTCCTGTATCGCAAGCACTGAGAACAACTAATTCTGCATGTAAGGATAATTTACTATCTGGTTGCCCAAATAAGTCAAAAATCTCACCAGCAGTCAAGAAACCATCATTTTTAGCGTCAGGTGCTAGAACTATTTTACTTTCCAAGCCTTTGGTATTATCAAAGTCTCCATGAGTTGCCAAATGAATTATCCGTGCATAAGGCATTTTTGCTACTATTGTTGATTCCGTAGCCGCATTGTCAATAATCGCTTGGGCTTTGTACAATTTGGCAACAGCTTCAGCTTCGGGTGTAGCATATTCCAGAGGTTTGAATGGTTGAGGCATAGGGCTAGGATTTCCTACTACCAAGACTTCTTTTACATTGTTTGGTAATTTTTGACGCTGTTTTCTAGTTAAATCCAGCACTTGAATTGATGGGGCTGTCAGTATAGTATGTTTCTCAATTAGGAATTTACCTTTTGCGTCTTGTAGTGCAGGAAAGGGAACGGAAAATAGCTCTTCTTGGGGAATGAAAATAATTTTATCACTTTCTTTTGTCGGTAATAAGTCTGCGATCGGTTCGATTAGAAGTTTATGGAGTTCTTGCAGAGATGCTTGTTTGCTGTCATCCACTTCGGTTATAGGACGTGTTGTTGTCAACCCAGGTGCAAACGTGGGATATCTGACGGTAATCTCTCGTTTTTGAGCATCAAATGAGATAACTTCCCAAAGCTGTGCATCTGCTCCATCGTCTTTAAAACGAACTCTGTCTCCTGGTTTGAATATTGGTTCTCCCGCGCTTCTGGAACTTAAATAGAGAGATTTACGAAAGCGGGGAATGAGGGATGCGATGGTTGTGTTTTGTTTTTTGAGGTCAACTGACTGAAATTTGACTTCTCCTGTAGGTTTTATAACCCAAATATAGAGTTGTGACTCAAGCCATTGTTTTTTGCCTTCAATTTTGAATTCTTCGTTAATAATTGAGTATTCTACCAGAGTCGCATTTTGGTCTTTGGCGATTTGTTTTAGTTGGTTGATAGTGGGTTTGGGTTGAACCTGCGTTTTCTGTTTTTCGGCTAATAACTCCACAAATGCACGAGCGCGTCCACGTTCCGATATTTCTAAAGCTTTTTCGTGCTGATTTTGGTTTATGTATGCTTGTTGTAAAACCTTGTACGTATTTATTTGAGTGTCAATTATTGAGATTTTATCAGCATCTTTTAAACCAGGTCGGAGAAGTTCTTGAGCATCAATCGCTGCGCTTATATTCTCTATTGCTTTTGTTAGTTTATCTGTTTTTACATAAACGTATCCAATATTACTAAGAATGCTCGCTTCTCCGTCTTTATTACCTAGTTGTTTGTTAATTGCTAATGCTTGTTGGTAAAACTCCAAAGCTTTAGGATATTGTCCCAAATCACTGTAAACAGACCCAATATTGTTAAGAGTAGTTCCTTCTCCTGACTTATTGCCAATTTGTTTATCAATCTCCCTAGCTTGTTGGAAAGAATCCAAAGCTTTGGCATATTCTTCCGAACTTTTGTAAACTAACCCAATATTGTTAAGAGTAGTAGCTTCCCCCAAGCGATCGCCAATTTGTTTGCGAATTTCTAAAGCTTGTTGGAAAAGTTTCAAAGCTTCGGGTTTTAGCTCCAAAATATTGGCAACTCCCGCCATGTTGTCAAGAGTATTCCCTTCTTCTATCTTATTACCAACTTCTCTGTGAATATCTAAAGCTTGTTCGTAAAATTTCAAAGCTTTAAGATATTGTCCCAAGTTGTCGTAAACTGACCCAATACTGTTGAGAGTAGTTCCTTCCCCTGCTCGATCGCCAATGTGTTTGCGAATTGCCAGAGCTTGTTGCAAGAATTCCAAAGCTTTAGAGTATTGTCCTAAGCTGTAGTAAAACTGAACCAATACTGTTGACAGTAAACCCTTCTCCCAACTTATCACTAATTTGTTTGCGAATCGTCAAGGCTTGTTGCAAGAATTCCAAAGCTTTAGGGTATTGTCCCAACTTGCGGTAAATTTCCCCAATATTGTTGATAATAGTCCCTTTTTCCTTCTGCTCGCTAATTTGTGGGAGAAGTGCTAGAGCTTGTTGGTAGAATTCCAAAGCTTTGGGGTATTGTCCTAAGCTCTGGTAAACACTTCCAATATTAGCCAGAGTAGACCCTTCCTCTACTTTCTTGCCAAGTTGTTTGAGAATCTCCCTAGCTTGTTGGTAGAATTCTAAGGCTTTTGAGTATTCTCCCAAACTGAGGTAAATATTACCAATATTGCCCAGAGTAGACCCTTCCCCTGCCCGATCGCCAATTTGTTTGCGAATCATCAAAGCTTTCTGGGAAAATTCTAAAGCTTTGGGGTATTGCCCTAAGTTCCTGTAGACTGACCCAATATCGTGGAGAGTAGCTCCTTCTCCTGCTTTATCACCGATGCGTTGGCTGATATCCAAAGCCTGCTGATATAACTCCAACGCTTTGCGGTATTGTCCCAATCTGTCGTAAAATGATCCAGCATTGTTGAGAATAGTCCTTCCCACTGCTGTATCACCGATCTGTTTGCGAATCGCTAAAGCTTGCTGTATATACTCGAAAGCTTTGGGGTATTGTGCCAGATTGTAGTAAACTAAACCAATATTGTTGAGAGTAGTCCCTTCCCCGGCTTTATCGCCGATCTGTTTACGAATCGCCAAAGCTTGTTGGTAGAAATCCAAGGCTTTTGTATATTGTTCCAACCGGTCATAAACTAACCCTGTATCGTTAAGATTACTCCCTTCTAAAACTTTGTCGCCAATTTGTTTGGAAACAGTTAAAGCTTGTTGGAAATACTCAAGCGCATCGGAATGCTTTTCCAAGTGCAGGTAAGTATGTCCAATCTTGTTGAGAATAGCTGCTTCTGCGGAACCTTCTTTAATTTTTCTGACGATAGCTAAAGTTTTTTGGAATGTTTCCAAAGCTTCTCGGTATTGACTTTTGTTATACTGTTCAAGACCTAACCGAGACAGTCGTAGCAACTCCTGGAGTTCTAACTTCTCTTGTTTTCGTTCTTCCCCGCTTTGGGTTTGCGCGATCGCTCCTTCCTGACTTTCAGTAACAACTGACACTGGTAAAGTTAGTAGTAGCAGCAGACAAACAATAATTTTACTAACAGAATTAATCCTGCTTTTCCCTGTTAGGTTAACAATACCCAATGCCAGCTTTTTAGAACGCATACTACAAGTTACAATTATTGCAATTATTATGAGTATTAACCGATTAGTAACTTATTCTTAGTTGTTTACATAATTTCTTTAACCTATCCAGACGGTAGTGAGAAATTAAGTTGGTATAAATTTTATAATTTCAGTCAAATTTAGGAAACCTGAAGCGTCTAATTTTCGGTAATTACCTTGACTTAAACGCATCTAGGATTGTCTTCAGCCGAACTCTGTAGCCTTATTGATAAGACTTTTGTTCAATGAACAGAGTTAATGTTAAAAAAGTAACTATGTCATCCGTTTATCTGGAAAGAAACAGTAAATTATGCAGGTGAGTTGGTAAAAATCTTTGCTTATCTTTATTGCATAAGAAAAAGCGATGCCTCTGGCAAGCCAGCGTCTAAGCATTTAACTAGGCTAGAAACCAGAGGTGCGATCGCTTTCACATCTCAGATAGTTAATGGCTAGAAATCAGGATGATATGGGTTTAAGCAAGGTTCAGCTTATCTCCAAGATCTTTCTAGTCTAAAAGGTTGTTCAGGAGTCTGTGATGTATTTACTGACTGAGTATCGTTCACTGATAAAATCACAGGTAAAATAAACACATACTCTGAGAGTTTTTGATTAGGTGGTTCTCCTAAATCTAAGGATTCGCTGTCTTTACCCTGAGCAGAAACAGGCAATAAATATACCTTTTCCTGACCAAATTCATGGTGTAGCGTGGCAATCAAGCCAATTTCCAAAGTTCCTTTCAGAGAGTCTTTGATAGGCTTTGCAGTGTCTTCACTCAACGCATTACCAATATTTCCCAGATAGTGTAGCGTCCGGTCAGAAATCCATCTGCCAATTTCCTTTTGTTCGCGGACTCTGCTGTAACCATTACCATTCGTCGATGAATTAGATGCACCATCAAGAAGTCTGACTGACGTACCACCGAGCGATCGCAAACCCGCAAAAGAATCATCACCTCTACTACGATTAGAGGGAACTAAGATATCTTTCTCCTGTAGTTCTTTGAGGAAACTGGAGAAAAAGTAGCGTTGGCTATTTGTCTCATTGGCAAACAAATCTATTTTGGGAATTACGCAAATAAAGTTGATGTCATTTTTTAAGCTTTCCTTACCTCTTTGTACTTGCAAATCTTGAATCAGCTTCTGTAAAAGTTGCAGTTGACTGACTTCTGCTCGTGATTCTGCATTTGCATCTAAAGCCCGACTTTTACGCACGCGATCGTAGTTCTCTTGAACCACTTGCCACGTACCGTCATTTTCTTCCGTGAGCTTTTTACGAATCGAAGGCTCAATGGAGATATCAAAGAAGAAAATAATTGTTTCAGCATTTTTGAGGATTCTCAACACCGCAGGGTCGGAACCTTCGGATGTCAAGCTTTTAGCCATCGTCTCCCCCGGTATATCCGTGAACACAAAGTTGGTGCGAGGATAGCCCTTTTCTGGAAATTCCACAGATAGCTTGATGGTCGTTTGCGAACCTTTTACTGTCGGCTTTGGCATTTTTCCAACCCAATAGTCATCGCTCAAACGTTTCATCATTGCTTCGTCTTCTGGAGATTCAAACGAAATGGTTGCCCCCAAAGCCGCAACATTATCATAAAAAGTCGTGACTCCAGTTAGCATCACAGATGACTTTGCTGTGCCTGGACTTCCCAACAAAATGACAGAGTGTGTTTCTTCTGGCTTGGGATACCAACCACAGGTTTTTTCCGCCATAACTTCTGGTGTGCCCTTTTGCTGATTACTTGCATTTGGTTTCTCACTAACGCGAGCAGCACAAGTAAAATGGACAAACTTGTGGATTTCATCTTTCAGCAATAAATATACATTCTCTAAATCAGGTTGCTCATTATTATCAGTAATCTCCTGCATTGGCTTCAGTTCCTGCCTTAGCTTTTGCAGTAGATTTTGACTGAACCCGATTTTAGGATTTCCTAACACTGGTTCAGAACGAAGTATCTTTTGTAAATATTGTGGAGAAACTACAGTTTTTCTGGGTAGTGTAAAAGGTACATCCTTCGAGATAAATATATCTTCAAAGAAAACACCAGCTTCTTGACTTCTATGCCCTAGCATAATAGCCAAAATAAACTTTACCCTAGTAATCCCTTCTTCTACAGACGCATCTTGAGTATTTTTTTGATTAGTTGCTTGCCGAGTAGAAATTGATTGTTGGTTCATATCTCGCAGGAGATTTAAGTACCAATAAATAGCAGGACAAATCTCATTCAACAATTCATCAAATGTTTGTTCAGCATTATAAGAAATTATTTTTTCTCGCCAAATTGCAACATACCTTTGGTCAAAGATTAAATCCATTAATGGTCCAGCGATAGACCTTGGTTCTAATCCTCCTATTAAGATATCTTTAGTTTTATTAAAGATTAACTGTGCATCTGATGATGTTTGATTTTGCTGTTCTGTTCTTCTGGGAAAAGGGTAGAAGTGTTCAATCCATTGAAAAAAGTCTATTTCTTTAATTAACTTATCAATCACTGATTCAGCAACAATTCCCTTGTAAACCCCACCCCTTTCTAACTCCACGGAATCACTATTGCGACGATAGTGAGCTATTTCTCTCGCAAAAGGATAGTTACCTGGGTAGGCTTTATAATCGACATTGCGCTGTGCTAAGAGCATTTCCAGTTTTTCTAGAAAGCGCCGATAGCTTGCCAAATAGCCATCTAACTCCAGCCGAGCATTTTCTGTCAATACCATTTCAGTACTACCTTGTCTTTTCATGCCCAAAATTGAGCCACAAGCAGGACAAGTAATTCCTGAAGATTCAGCCTCAATCGTTTTGAGATAATCTTGCACCGTGTTATTCAGAGTCATAGTTTTTGATGATTTTTGTTTGTTGCTTATCCATCTGGATGAAAATTTAGGGTTATGCACTCATCTAACTGAAGGCTTGAAATATTTTTTGGGGATAATCCAAAATCTTTCTCCTGAAGAACTCATCGCTGTAACCACTGCCAACGACATCTGGATGAAAATTTGGGGTTATGCATTCGTCAAACTGAAGGCTTGAAATATTTTTTGGAAATAATCCAAAATCTCTTGAAACGTCGTTAGCTTCCTAGTACCGCATAATGGAGCGTTAGTGTTAGATACCTGTGGAATATCGTCAAGAGAAATTAAAAATAATCCTTGTATCGCAAGGTAGGTTGAAAGCGAGTGGAATTGTAGGCGACCTAGTTTTAAGAGTTAAGAGTTCGCTTTCATTAGCGATCGCGGCTTTTCTAAGGTAATGGTTTTTCTAGAATTTTACACGCAATACTGACAAAATTTCTCTAACTGGGGCTTTATCTGCTTCTAGCTTCTCTATTCTCTCTAATAGTCGTTTTGGAATATACTTGCACTTTTTAAGGAGGCGATCGCCATCCTTCCAAAACTCATAGTGATACCAAGCTTGGGGATAATCTTTGCCGTGAAGGGTGATGGTTTTCCACTGAATGGAGCCACTACCTAATCCTTTGTGTCGTCTAGTTTTACTAGGGTTATTTTTACTGGGGGGTATTTCTGACTGTTCGACATTGTTACTAGGGTTATCTTTACTGGGGGGTATTTCTGACTGTTCGACATCGTTACTAGGGCTATTTTCGATATCCCCCAGTAATGTGTTTTTACTAGGGCTAGGCACAACACCCAGTAATGTCAAAATTTCTCTAATTGGGCGCTTCTTGAACTCTGCTTCTTGAATATCCCCAAGTATTTGCTTAGGAATGTACTTGGTCTTCTTTCTACCTTTTTCCTGCCAATGATAGTAAGCCTGGGGGTAGTCCTTTCCACCCCTAGTAATGGTGCGCCAATGAATAGTGCCATTACCCTCACCCCAATTTCTGCGCTTTTTACTAGGGTTGTCTTTACTAGGGGATATCTCTATTTGTCCAGGCTTTTTACTAGGGTTGTCTTTACTGGGGGATATCTCTATTTGTTCAGAGTTTTTACTAGGGCTATTATCAATACCCCCCAGTAAAAGTTCCGATACAGGAGGCGGATGGTTTCGACAGCAGTTTGAGGACTCAGATATTTCCGGAGCGCAAATTCTGTATAATTCCATAAGACTTGTCAAAAAACACCGTTGCTGTACCTGTTTCACCGTGCCGTGCTTTGGCCATGATTAGCTCTAATATTCCTGGGTCTGTAGTGTCTGGGTTGTAGTACTCATCGCGGTAAGCGAGAATAATATTGTCTGCCACCATTTCTAAAATTCCTGACTGGCTGAGGTCGCTCATCATTGGGCGCTTATTCTGTCTGCCCTCAACTCCCCTAGAGATTTGCGACAGTGCTAACACGGGTACATCAAGTTCCCCTGCCATTTTGTAAAGTCCCCTGGCTACATCTCCTAGTTCATAGCTGCGGTTGCCTCCAGAGTCCTCTGCCATCATTTGCAGGTAATCAACTACAACTAGCCCCAGTTTTCCCTCTTTAGCCTTAATTTGACGGCATTCTGACGCAATTTGTGAAACGGTGATACCCCTTGAGTCATTCATGTACAGCGGTAATTCTGAAGCAACACCGACGATTTTGGCAATGCTTGTAAATTCCCAGTCTGCTAGGGGTTTATTACCTGAGCGATGTCTGCGGATGCGATCGCTTTTTAGCGGCGTTAACTCTAAATGCTTATAGGTGTTGGTAACACTAATTAAACTCCACAGCCTGTACTCCAATTGTTTCTTTGTCATCTCCAAGGAGAAGATGACCACAGGTAGCTCATGGAACAGTATCATTTGGAAAGCCAAAAACAAGGCGATCTGCGACTTTCCCATTGATGGCCTACCCGCAACTATTGTGAGTGTGCCACTTTCAAATCCCACCATCAAATTATCCAGTTCATGAAGTCCTGTAGGGTAAATGGGGTTTCCTGAATTTAAATCCTCGTAAGCAGCAACGTTAATCGTGCTGTTATGTTCAGTGTTTGAAGATAGGGTTTGATTAGATAATTGGAAAACTTTCTGTTCTGATTGGTCAAGAATATGTGGTAACTCAGTTTCTGTCTCGTAACCCAGATGTACAATTTCATTTCCAGCCTTGATTAACTGTCTACGCACGAATTTGTCCATTACCAACTCGGCTAAAGCGTCAATGTTGACAGCTGACACTGTGCGGTCTACCAGAGTTGCTAATTTATTTCTCCCGCCGATACGGACTAGCAAATCGTGGTCAGTAAGCCAAGCTGTAACTGTGAGTAAATCAGTGGGTTTACCAGAGCAATGCAGGCGCTGCACGGCTTGATAGATATCTTTATGGGCGCTAATGTAAAAGGCTTCGGGAATTAGGCGATCGCTCACCCTACCGATTGCTTCTGGATCGAGCATGATACCGCCTAAAATCGCCTCTTCCGCTTCGATGTTTTGGGGTGGCAGTTTATCAATCACGTTACACCTCCATTAGTGCGATTGTGATTTTTGTTTTGCGACTCTTCCCAAGCTCTTTGAGCCTGTCGCTGCCGTTCTTCAAGTTCTCGACGGAATTCGTCTCGAGCATTTTTTGTTTCAGTTTTTTTGGCTTGTACCTGAATTGATGCCAGATATTTTTCGTAATAAACCTCCCAGCGATTTCTTCCAGCTTTGTTCTTGTGAGCTAACCAAGCCTCAATGTCATTCACTGGCTGGCTAAGATTTTTGGTTTTTTCCTCACAAAATTTCCAAAAATTCGCTCGCTCCTCTTCCGAGAGAGTCTTAATAAAGTCTGAATAAGTCTTATAAGTCTTAGGAGTTGAAGATTGGCTCTGGGTAGGGCTTTCAGAACTCGGTTGTTGCGTAGCGATCGCGCTTGTTGCGTCATGATCACGCTTGTTGCGTAGCGATCGCGCTTGTTGCGGTGAGGCAACAGTGTTGTCTGTAGGCAACACTGTTGTCTCATCGCAACAATGAAGCCCCCCAGCTAAAATTTTGACTTTGACTTTCAGTAGTTCAAGGTCAATGAATCCCTTGTCATCTAAAGCTTTGAGAGCCCGGCTAACTGTAGAGCGATGTACTACTTTATTCTCTGTTGATAGTTGTCTAGCTATCCCGGAGACAGACAACTCAACCCCGTCGCCATAAGGGTCGAGAGTGCGAATGTAGTACAGCACATCTCTCTGTGCTGGCGTTAATTCTCGGCAGGCTTTCAGCCATTCCTCGTGCTGGAGTGGGTAAAACTTACCTTGAATTTTTGAACTGTTCTGTGTCATAATCACCTTAATAAGCAAGAAAAATTTCCAGCCCCTGTCCCCCCAGACAAGGGCTAACTTTTTAAATACCAGCCATTTGACACACAGCAATAGAGAGCAAAGCGATTAGCAACTTCAGGCGTTACTTGATGTATGCCGAAATTCTCTTAACTTGCGCCCTCAAAAGTGTCGCCAAAGCAAGTATTAGCCGAAGTTCTGCTCTACTGAAGAAAAGCTAATCTTATGTTTTCAGTCAGAACTGCTGTTGGCTTAATTTGAAAAGAGTAAGTCCCTTGTTATCATTGAATTATCCATAACTTTAAAAATCCTAATAGAGTTCTCTCTAAATATCGCATACTATATCAACTAACTAATCCTATAATTAGCTAGCAATGCAAAATTTTGTAACAGAGGAAACTTCTCTTTACCAGCAACTATTTGACGAGATGTTTGATAGGTTCAACCTTTCGGCAAAGGTTGTAGCCAAGCAAGCTGGAGTTTCAGAGGTGCTAATTTCCCGATTTCGTAAGGGAAAGGCTGACTTGGGAACTAGAAAGTTTCTAGCATTGTTAGGGGCTGTTCCCATAGAAGCACGGGAGTGGTATTTGTCTCAGCTGCTTGGGGCAAAGCCAGGTGTAAGCCTGCAAAAGCTTGTATCTACGGCCTCTGCTGTAGAAAGAGTTGAAATCATCAATTTAATTGCCCATTCTTTCCTAGAAGATCGCAAAACTACTGGGACAAGTGAATTGATCTCATCAGCAGTATGATCCATAGCAATCCCATGATATTAATGAACATAAGGGATGCCACATACGCCCATCAACGCATTGCGATCGCCGTACTAATTCACCCGCCTAGTCTTCTCCACTGTAGTGAATAATTGCACTGAACAGCACAGAATCTCCACTCCAGAACCCCCACCTTTAGCTAGATCATACTCATTGCCTTGGAATTTGGTAGGGGTAATACCATCACAGCGCTTAGTGCAAGTCCAGACAAGTTTACGGAGTAATCTCAATTGATCGTCAGTATTTACATTAGCTACGCCAATATCAAAAATTATCCTACTTTCTTTTTCAGCATCTTCTAAGAATTCACTTTCATAATTTGTCGCTTAAGGGCACACCCAGCGTTGATTATTACTGTTACCTTTGATTTCTATAGTGCCATTTGAAAAGAAATTCATAGAATCACCGTTTGGTACGGTAATCCGAGTAGTCTTCTTAGAATCATCATATGTTATTGCAATTGTTCTCTGATTCACTTGCCGTGCAAGATTTAGAGCACTATTAGCAGTGCCTTGTGCAGTATTTGCCAGACTGACCGCACTATTAGCAGTGCCTTGTGCAGTATTTGCCAGACTGACCGCACTATTAGCAGTGCTTTGAGCAGAAATTATGTCTGTTCCATGACTACTGAGAGTGCCATCATGAGAGTTTAGCCTTCCTTCATGAGCATTAAGGGTACTGTCATGGGAGTTTAACCTTCCATCATGAGCATTGAGAGTAGCGTCATGAGAACTGAGTCTTTGCTCATGAGTATCAATTAATTGCCCATCTGCTAGGACATTTCGACCAGAAATTTGAGCATCCTCAGTGACAACTAGCTTTTGGGTTGTAATTGATTGTGATAATTGTTGCTCAAGTTCAAGAATATCCTGTCGATATTGCTTGACTTCTGTTTCAAGCGTCTCTACCTTCTTCTGTGTTTCTACTAGATCCTTTTGTAAGCTATCTACCAGATCCGATAATTGTTCAAGTGTTAATGACATAATTTGTTCCTTCTGGGTACAAGAAAATTTAAACTTTATGCTTCTTCTTCAGGAAAACTTTTAACTTTAAGTTTCACTATATATTTTTCTGCTATAGCATCTGTTTGGGGAATTCTTTACAATCCTTCGCGAAGTTTAACCGAAATGGGAAATTATTGTAGAAAACATTTCCGGATTGCTCACTGCTGAAGGTAGCCAATTTTTCGTTACCGTAGTTTGGGAGTTTACTAAGATGGGGTTTGATGTCGAATGAGGAGTGCTTTCGGCAAGCCGAAGTGGGGGCTATGCACCCATCACTATCTTGCTAATCCCGTACTAATTCACCTGCCCAGTCTTCTCTACTGTAGTGAATAATTGCACTGAACAGCACAGAATCTCCACTCCAGAATTCCCACCCTTAGCTGGATCACACTCATTACCCTGGAATTTAGTGGGCGTGATATTATCGCAGCGTTTAGTCCAAGTCCATGCAAGCTTTCGGAGCGATCTCAGTTCATCATCAATATTCACGTCAACAACTCCGATCATTAAAGTTCATCTTGCTGATAAGTCATCTAAATTGAGCTTCGAGAGCCTGCCTGAATCCCTACTTCTAATTCTAGAAGAGCCAGAATCAAAGCTTCCAGATTAGAAATTAGGGAAGGATTCTAGAGGCTATATAATATTCAGCATCTGTCTATCTTAAGCGTCTATCTTAAACACTGGATGATTTGAATCTGAGTTTTTAACGACTCGTATTGCGTTGTCATTAAAGTGAAATATCATGACGCTATCGCGCATATGAATCTCAGTTGTATCATCATCTCTCGTGGACACACTACGAGTTCTGGTATTTACTGAATTTGCAAGACTGTTAGCTTGATTAGCTGTTCCTTGAGCAGAAATTATGTCTGTTCCATGACTACTGAGAGTGCCATCATGAGAGTTTAGCCTTCCTTCATGAGCATTGAGAGTGCCATCATGAGAGTTTAGCCTTAGTTCATGAGCATTGAGAGTATTGTCATGAGAACTGAGTCGTTGCTCATGAGTATCAATCAATTGCCCATCTGCTAGAACATTTCGACCAGAAATTTGAGCATCGCCTGCTACAACTAGCTTTTGGGTTGTAATTGATTGAGATAATTGTTGCTCAAGTTCAAGAATATCCTGTCGATATTGCTTGACATCTGTTTCAAGCGTCTCTACTTTTTTCTGTAGAGTTTCTACCAAATCCGATAATTGGTCAAGTGTTAATGCCATTCTTCTTGTTCCTTGCTATTACGCTACTTTAATAAATCCAACTAAAGTATGGTTGATTGGTCAAGTCTCGTCACCTCCCCACGAAATTCAATAACAATGATTGCCCCGATAGGAGGGTGACTTTTATTGTCACTCGAAACTTGTACTTCAAGCTCAAGAGTATCTTGTCGATATTGTTTAATTTCTTGCTCAAGAGCAGCAACTTTTTCAGCGAGATCGTCAAGCATTAGCGACATTAACTTACTCCTTTATATTGTCCAAAATGTGTAGAGAACTTGTAATTTCAGGTTCTCAAATGCTGGAGCCGCTCCCCCTTTGGGTTTAAGTTTGATTACAGTTGTTCCTGAAAGTGGATTTCCTTGTACTCCAAAAATATCGGGATCGCCTTGTCCATCAAAAAAGTTCTTTTCTCCATTTAACCGAGCTATTAGATCAGTTCCAAGAGGAATAAAGAAATCCCTCTGGTCTTGTAGATTCCGCTGCTTCCTTAGTTGAACTTTAATCTTAGTACCTGAATCAATTGTCCAAATATCTCCTAAATGAGACACCTGAATTGCATAGTCAGTTTCCTTTAAAAATTGTGTGCTATTCCGAACTTGACCAGTTAAGAAAATTGCAGCAATACGACCAGTTCCAGCTTCAAATTTATCAATACTTTTAAAGTGGCGATCATTAAAGTCGGATTGACCCAAATCTTCAGGGGAATTTCTTAAGGTTATAAATAGTCTATCAGCATCTTTTATTACAGAATAACTAATAGACTTTTGAATATCCCATTTCACTGTGAGTGCGCTGCCTACTGGAAGAAAAGAAATTTCTATCGGCTTTGTTTCTAAGTCCTTTATTCGCCAGTTCTTCGTGGTATCTTCAGTAGTAATAGAAACTAGATCAGAGATTGTAATGCCATTTTTACGAAACTCTTGAATCCATAACTTATTGAATCCAGGTCTCCACAATTGTTCAATCAAATTCTTTTCATCATTCCCGATGTTTTCGTTAAGACGATTAAGCTGATCGAGATAAATCTGCCATTCCTGAGGGACACTAAATAAGATGGGTTTTTCTTCAACATGAGGTGCAATGATTAATTTAAATCCTTCAGAAGTAAACAAAGATTTTATTTGCTGAGGAGTTAAATCCCATTCAAAGCTATCTGAAGCTTGAGAGGGAGCTTGAGGTGAACTAAATTTATCCCCAATAGCCTGATGCCATTTGGTGAAGTTATTAAACCAAGAGCCATCTCTAAGCAGAACAGGTATCTTTTGCAGTGAAGGATCTACAACGCTATATGCAGCATAGTAGTATCTGAGCAATTCTCGATAGGCTCTAGAGGCCTGCTTGAGCACATCTACATAGTCTACACGCAGGCGATTGGTTGCATTTGCAGCTAAATTAGGCAATTGCAGTGCAGGTTGGCTTAAAGTACCTCGAATACGACTGGCTTCAGCACCTCGACGCATTACCGCTTGCGATAGGGCTTTCTTCGCTTCTAAGTTAAATTGTGCTGATTTTACTTTAGCTTGGGCACCAAGCTGCCGTTTCTCTGAAGCTTTGAGGGAGTTTTCTTGAGCACCTTGAAGATTTGTTGCTCTCAGTTTTGCTAAATTAGCCACTTTATTTAACAGGGTAGCTTTCGATACTCCAAGATCCGCAGCTTTATAAAGTAACCCTACACGCTCTAACTCTTTCTCCATATTTTCTAGAGCTGCTTTGGCATTGGCTTCGCTCAACTGTGCAGTGGTTACATCAAGTTGCTTTATCTTAAGATCAATATCATTATTAGGCAGTTTCTGAGTCTGTAAATCATTCAATTTGAGCAACAGTTCGTCGCGTTGCGTATTGCCATCTCCTTTCAACCAAGGCAATAAGCTATTGTTGAATTGATAAATACAAGTTTGGAGATATGTCACGCTTTGCTGGGCAGCAGCAACGGCAGATTGAGGCGGAGATGCATTTTTGTCAACAGCAGTAATTTCCTCGATTCGTCTGTCTAATTCTTTCTGCCACGGATCGAGGTGAACCTGAAGTTCACCTCGAATAATTTCTGGATTGAGTAAAGAAGACTCTAAATTTGCCATGACTTCCGCTTGACTTTGAACATCAGGAAACAGTTCTTTAACCAAGTTGTCTGCTTCTTTCTGTACAACTTCATTCCACCACTGCTGTTTGTCTCGCTTGTTACGAATCCAGATGGCGATCGCATCTTGGCGGAAATTGGCTGCTTCTTGTCCAACTTTGGTAATTACTAGTTTCGCAAAACGTTCAGCAGCTTCTTTGAGTCCTTCTTCAGTTTGCAAGTCTTCTACTTTCTTGCCGATCGCCTGACTGAGGGCTTTGATTTCTTCAATGTTACCCTTAGTATTATTAAATAAGTTATCGCTAAGATGGTTAAGAAAATCGCGAGGACTATCATACTGAATTGCTTTAAGAGTCGTCCCTAGTTGACCTAAGTTGGGGATATCTTTCTTCAGATCACCATAGGATTTTTCTAAGAGTCCAGTAAGTACAGGAATTTCTTGAAGATCGAGAACAACGATCGCATCTTTAACCAGTTGTTCATCCAAAATCTTCGGTAGGCTGTCGAGCAGAGGCTCTAAGCTAGAATCCAATTGATTAAAAAATTGGTTAAGCTGATCTACTCCTTTTGACCCTAATGTATTTAACTCTTTTTCGAGATCGACTCCAGCAGCTTGAGCAATCGCAAACCCATTATCAATTAAGCCGACTAAAATTTCTTCTGGCGCTTTATTTTCAATAACGCCATTAGCTAGTTCACCAATCGCACCTCCTATTTCTGCACCTAGTGCTGCTCCAGCAGGACCACCATAAATTGCTCCAACAACTGCCCCGACAAAGCGGCAGATGCCAGTAACCAGCTTCCGACGTTTCTCTCTTTTTTTACGCTCTGCCTCTGCATCTTGAGCTTTTTTGACTTCTGCTCTGGCTGTTTCTAAATTCTCATTTAGCTGCTTGATCAAGGTTGCTTCTACCTTGTAAGCCATTGCCCCAATCTGTCCTTTGGCAGTTATTTCAGTACCATTGATCGTGACTTTAGTCGGCTTTTCAAGCAAACTCTTCAACAAGTCGATTTCTCTGACAATAGCCTTTCTAGCTATTTTGACTTTTTCTGATTCCTTAAGAGCTTTGTCTCGAACCGTTTTGGCAATCTCTACATCTCTCTCTTTAATGTCAATTTCGCCTTTAACTTGGCGTTCACGAATTCCTTCAGCATCTCGTTCTAGCTTGGCAATCTCCTCATCTAGTTTGCTGACCTCTACAAGAACACTTTGACGTTCAACTTCTACCTCCGCCGCTTCATAAAGCATTTGGTTGGCAAAAACTTCAAATTGAGTGGCTAAAGATTCAAACTCCGCCACTTCTAAATCCGCCTCGGCTTCTCGAACCTCAGCGATCGCTGCCACAATTTGTTCTCGATAATCGGCTGTGTTCAGTAGCAAAGGTTGTTTGAGCAGGTTGCTAATTTCATCAGCACGACTCCCGGCGATCTGCTCTTTCAAAGCAGTTTCATATTTTTCTTCAATTTCTTTGAGTCGATCAACGGCCTTTTGCAAATTATCCGTGGTTTCTTTCCAACTCAGGTCGGGAAATTCTCCTTCATAACGCCCATCAATATCCTGTGGATTATTTTCAGACACCACAGGAACCGTTGCTTCCAAGTTAGCAGCTATGTTGAGCAAATTCGCCTCAATATTGTTTGGATAGGATGCTGTCCAATTAATCAATAAAAAGGGAGTCTTAATTTGATAAATTAATAAATTATCTGCGGTGTTGTTTTGTTCAATTAGATAAGTTTCATTGGTTCCATCCGTTTGCAAATCGGTAATCAACCAACGTTGCCGCTTCAGCACTGAGCTAACCGTCGCTTGTGCAGATAGCCCCCCCAGAAGAGTCTGAATTTCAGAGGGAATAACTTGTTGTTCGAGATTTGAGCCTAATGTGGGACTAACTGTTCCAATTGGGTTTAGTTGTCCATTTTTAAGAGATTCTGCTGAAGTCAGCCAATAACGAGTTTGCCACCAAGGTTTAATCTCACTTAATGCTTCAGGCAACTCGTTGAGCAAGAGTTGTTCTCGACAGAAGACGAACCGTACTGCTTTTTGCAAATCGTCTACCTGTTTGAGTATCACATTATGTTTGAGGTTAGCTTCTTTACCCAAAGCATTGCGACGTAGGGGTTGCACAATCAATTGCTGTTCCCAGTTCAACTCGTCTAGTTTTATCTGAAGCAACGACAACAAAAGTATTTTCAGTCCAATTCCGCCTTCTGCTAGCATTGTTTGGAGCGTAGTCCGAGTTGCCGTGCCCAATCGTGTTGTGAGTTTGTCGAGAAACTCTGAAATTGGCTGTGGTGCCCAAACAGGAATAGAACTATTATTGTCTGGAGCAATAGACAATACGGCTTCTCGCGTATATCTCATTAAGTCAAAAGCGGCAAAGGCCAGAGGCAAACCCGATCCTTTACTGGTCGTACCAACAGAGAATAGTTTTTCAACTGATTGAGACACTAAACTTGAAGCACGAGATCCCGGCGGCATAGCTGTCCGAATAGCACTGTTAATAAACAGATCTCCTGTCCCTTCAGACAAACGCGCTAACAAAATCAACGCATTCATTCCAGCACAAGACTCCCATGCATTGTTGGACTCTGTTGCTCGCTGAATCCAGCCTGCAAATTCTTCAAAACGTTCCTTGCTGGGTGACTCAAATTGCTTAAAGGCTTGACTAGGAACAGTTCCAACAGCGATCGCTGTTAGCCCCAACTCCAACCGCATGGCAGCCAAGAGAGCTTTGAGTGCAGCATCAAGACTATCACGATTTAAGAGATCCTCAAGTCGATCAGTAAGTGTCTGATAAGTTTTATCCTGAAGGCTTACTCCCAGATGTGCCAACTCTGCTAAGGTTGGTCGAATTGCATTCAAATCTAAACCTGTAGGGGGATCAATATTCTGGAGCCAGTCGGGTAGCTGCTGACTCAAATATTGAGTCACGTTGACATCTCCCTCATTATTGCGATCTCCCTGATTATTTAGTTGGGCAAGTCTTCCCCGTAAGCCATCCCAGATGCCTAACTTAGACCAATTAGATAATACTTGCTCATCGGTCGTCCCTGTTTGGTTGATTGCATCTATCCAAGCGGGTTGGTTCGCAAGGGATTCTTGAATCAAATTACCAGAGCGAACTAACTTGGAATCTAACGAGAGTTGAGAAATTTGTTGACGTAGGTAGGTTGCTAAAGCCAAATTCAGGCGATCGGGCTGCTCAAAACTGAAAGCAGTCAATGCTGGTAGGGTAGGCTCTGCCAAAGGACTTGCTAGCCGTTGTTCAAAGGCAACTCTTCTTTTCTTAGCGTTAGTAGCAATCTCTTGAATGATTGAATCAAAACTACTAATATTGGTGATTTGATTATTAAAGGTATCTAGTTTTTTGAAATAGTCTTGTCTATCTGGGGCGATAGTTATATCAGTATTAATGGGCTTTTCAGGGCGAAGCTCTGGCAAGATATTTTGAGAAAACAGTTCTGCTTTTGGAGCAAACTTTTCCTCAGTAACTTTTGAATCCTCTCTCAAAATCACTAATTTAAGGCTTTCCAGTTCCTCTGCTAAGAGCTTAGAAGCCCGATTTCTTAAATTAATTACCAAAGGGGTGGAATGCCATTCTGGGCAAGAGTAGAGTATCTGGCGAGTTTTAACTTGTGCCTTTTTCCAGAAGGAAGGAACACCCTTTATGTTTTGGCTATTGTTAACAATAGTTTTAAGAACTCTTTCGCTTAAATCTCCCCAAAAAGCAGCGGTTAGTGGGACATTTAATTGCCCATCTTCTAGAATAACCACACCTTGTTGTTGGGCTAAAGCTAAAATCAATGAACCTGAAGCGAAAACTGATTCTAGCTTTATGTCAGTTAATAGCGCTCCATCAAATACGCGCTCCACTAACCACTTGCAAAAAGCTTGAACCTCTTCCTGAGAACCTCCTCCATCTAGTTGGTTTATGAATGATGGTCTTAAAACCCTTAATGTTAAAGGATGAATTGCCGCAGGTTGGTAACCGGAATGTTGAGACTCAAAAAAGCCGTCTCCTCCAGGGTTAGTTTGAGGAGATTTTACCCGAAATGTAGTCCAGCGCTCTATCCAAGTTTGTACACTTCCCCAGTCTGCTGGAAGATTACCCCCAGTCGAAGCAACAGTTAGGTCTGATAAAGTTGATGAGTTTTCTAGAATTTTCTGTAGAAAAGCAGGTATAACTTCCCGCGCCCAACGAAGCCCATTTAGAGTAGTCTCATCTAAATAATCCTGTGTTTGCCTAGCAACGTTAAATATCTCTAACAGATTGGTATTAGAATTTTCAACAAAATTTTTAACTTCTGTTTCCCATGTGTTCAGACGAAGTTCCACACATAGAGCAAGCCGCTCCGCAGCACCTGCTTCTGTAGCTAGCACGGGTCCAAATTTAGGTGCAGGGGATGCTTGTGATAAAGTTTGAATTTCGTTTAACAAAGTTAACGATAGAGTATCACCTGTTAACAATGTCTCAACCTGGCTTGAGAAACTGTTGGGATCGCTAACCAATGTCAGCAGGGAAGCTAAATCACGCTTAACTTCTTTTTGTGAGTTGCTACTTCCTTTTTTAATGGCTTCGGAAAAAATATTTATTAGTTCCATGACTGACACCTTATTTTCAATTCTCTTTATTTAATAAATAGTCAAAGCAAAAATTTAATTAATGCATCTGCTGTCTCAACCGCATGACTGTAAACAAACCCATGAGCAGCACCTTTAATCGTTGCAAGTTGTGCACCTGAAATTTTCTGTGCCAAAACATCACTATTTCCAGGTGGCATCGCTACATCGCTATCTCCAGTAATTACCAGTGTCGGAGCTTTGATGTCTTGCAGTGCATTACATGTGTCATGACTGGCGATCGCTTGCATCTGCCGCACAAAACCATCTTCCTTACTGTGAAAGAGAGAAGTTTTTGCCAAAAATTCTTGTGCTTTTTTCTTATTATCTGGATCTGCCAGATATGACGGCGTAAATAGGAAATCCAGAAGGCTTCCTCCAACCAGACTTGTAAGATTGGCTGGAATACTACAGGCACTACCTGCCATTGTGCAGCCTAATACTAATTTATTGAGCTTCGCAGCATGTCTCAGAGCAAATTGCTGAGCAACCATGCCACCCATGCTTACACCAAAGACATGAGCTTGCTTTATTCCCAATTCTTCTAACAAACCTGCTGCATCGTCTGCCAGATCAGCGATCGTGTAATTCTCTACTGAGCGACTTGTTGTTTGCCCAGCATCTCGATTATCAAAGAGAATCACCTGATAGTGCTTCGCAAGTTCATCAGGGAACTCATCTCCCCAGTCCATGAGACTGAAGCTCAGACCCATGATCATTAGTAGGGGATGACCACTACCCTTTATCTCATAGTGAATACTGAGGTTCCCAACCGTAGCTTCCGTCATACAAACTCCTTAATAGTGGAAAGCAGACAAGAACTCGTTTGAAACTCAGAGATAGCTCTTCAAATTTCAAGCTGGCTGATTTCGCTGAGTTAATTCATTGCTCTTCCTCATCGTTATTCAACCAGATGAGTGGTAGAGCAATAATGCCTGGCAATGACTGAATTAGAAAAGCTGTTGGGCGTCCTAAGCTAATGCTGCCGTAGATTCCTGCGATAAATGCACACACTAGAATAAAGACCGCAGGCTTGACTTTTGGTATCTTAGGATTCATCGCTAGTAATCCCCAGAGCGCACCAGCACTGAGAAAGCCATTGTAAAGACCTACATTGTGGGCAAGGATTTCGGCTTTCTGCGCGGTTGTGAAACCTCCAAGCAATATTTCTTGCATGAAAGAGGTTTGCCACAAAAACATCTCAGCTACTAGGAAAAGCAGATGAGCAACCACAGCCCAAACAAGACAAAAGTTGATCCAATACTTAGGAATACTTAGAAACTTCATGTAATTTTCCCAGAGGGATTAGTTTGATAAGCATATAGTCTATAAGGGTTTCAAGCTTTTAAGTTTGGTGTCTTGTCCGACTCTCAGTTGCTAATTCTAAGTAGTCAACCTCAGTTATACAGGGCATCTTATACTTTTATACCAACATATATTAACAGATTTGTAAGATTACAGATTGGTAAGATTTATGACAATATTTTGCTTTAAGGTATTCGTCAAACTATTCCATGTATGTCTAATGAACTAAGACCAGGTAAGTTTGATAAATTGATTCATCGCCAAGGCAACCAGGTTGAGCAGCTACCATACTCTAAATAAGAAAAAAGTTTTATCCGATTAACTTACCAATTTCATTTAATTTCTGTTCTAATATTTCTTGTAAAGATTGAAGTTGTTCACGACTAGCATTAGCTAAAGTTATCTCAGATAATCCACTAGTGATTTTTTGAATAATTACTTTTACTTCTTTCGATTCTGATTGTTCTGATGTTAAATACTTAGCTTTAATACCCTTAATTAAATCGCGTGTCTCAGGTACAGTTAAACTTTCTTTTAATACCTGTTCTGTTGCTTTTATTCGTTCTATAGCAGCCTCTTGTTCAGAAATTTTCAATATTTTTGATGACAATGTTGTTAATGCCAATGCGTGAGCGCCTTTCAGTTCTTGATGACGAATTGCTTTTTTTAAATCTTCTGGCAAAGATAACATTGGTAAAAGATTGGACTTAACAGAAGCAGGATTCAACCCAAATTCTAAGAACACTAAAAATAAAGCTTGCTCCTCGTTATTAATATCCAGTACTTCTAAACCTTGTTGTTGTTCCTCACTACTAGCAGTTAATAATTTTGTTAATTCCTTAACTTGATTATTACGTTCAAGCCGCTTAAGTACAGCACCAAGAGTTGTAGCAACCTCATCCAATTCTAAACCAGTTGATTTGGTGATCTCTTTAAATATTGCTTCTGCCTTATCGAGTGGATTTAAATCTTCAAAACCTAAAAAAGTCAATAACGATGATTGGTCTAAATCCTGTGGCTGAGGTACGATTAATGCCCGAATAGTCTCCCATCCTAATAGCTTCGCTCCTGACCAACGTAACTGTCCGTCCAAGAGCATATAACGACCGTTATCTTGAGTCACTAAAATTACTGGTGTAATCTGCCCATGTTTTTTTAGTAATCTCGCTTTTGCCTGAATAGACTCTTGTGTAATTGTTTGTCTTGGCTGGTTAGGGTTAGGGTCAATTAAACCCGTATCAATAGCAATCTCACCTGTTTGCGTTTGCAATTGTTCGCGCAGTTTGGCGATTTCTGTCTCTAATTCTGGTGATTGTAAAGCACGTAACCTTTCTACTTCAGCTTGTAAATCCGTAATTTTTTGTTCTTGATCGGTTTTCTGTACTGCCCCTTTAAATTTATCGCCTATTTGCGGTAATGCTTTTGCCATTATTTTTCCTTAATTAATGCAATGACATCATCAACAATTAATTTGAAATCTTTGCAAGCAGGATGCTTGGGACGATACTTGTGTAATGGTAATCCATAGGCACTAGCATTTTTAAACTCGTTAGAACTCCGAATTTTTGGATATAACTTTATCCCTAATCTCTCAGCAATTGCAGGTAACTGTGCCAGATATTGCCTGTGCATAGCTACAACTGTGTTATACATACTAGGAACAAACCCTAAAATTGGTGGACGTGGTTCAAGTTGTAACTCGTCACTTGTGGAAATACACCATTCAACTAACTCTGCCGAACCAGAAATAGCTTTCATCTCTAACTGTACTGGAACTAAAACATGAGTAGCAGCAGCTAAAGCATTGACATTTAGCATACCCAAAGTTGCAGGACAGTCTAAGATAATTAAGTTATGAGGTAATGAATATTTATTTAATTTGTCGGCTAGACTGTATTCTCCACGTTTTCTGATAACTAGTTCATTAGCTATTTCAGCCAACAAGGGATGTCCTTGATACACCTCAACTTTGGAATCCCAAACTGGTACTAATGACCAATCACCTTTAAAATCCTTAGACAGTAACTCTACTGTAGTTAAGTTTGCTTCGGCTGGAGACAAACCACAAAACACATCCAATGAACGTTGGGGGTCTAAATCTAACATAGCTACTGTATAACCCCGCTTACTTACTTCATAGGCAATATGTGTGCTAATGGTAGACTTACCTACTCCACCAGCATTAGCCAGGAGTGCGAGAACTATCTGTTTCATAAAAATTACTCAAACTTAGTTGCAGTATATCAATTGTTTGTCGGATTTTAAAATCCGACACAAACTGAATTTCCAAAATTACATTCGACTCACCCAAATAACTCTTGGTGCTGATAAGCAAATCGAGAAACATCTAGACTAGCCACAGGTTTAGCATAAATAGCCTGATTGCGAATTGCCTGTATCTGTTCTGACTCTCTTTCCATAGCTGGTGTGAATTCTTGTCGCTGTTTCAGCAAATCCTCAAACTCAATTTCCCCAGGTCTGCCTTGATAAAAAGCCTCCTCAGCACAACGACGGACTGCATTACCAATTTCTGCCGGACTGCAAATGCGATATTCAGCCAACAGTCTACGCCATTGATCATCGCTCCAAGGTGAGTTATTGTCTCGAAACGCTGGAAAATACTTAGCTAGATGTAGATTGAAAACTTCATATCTTGCCCCTTCATGGGGTAAATCCACAAAAAAGATATCATCAAAACGGCGAACTAATTCCGCAGGTAGCATTGACAAGCGATTGACAGTAGCAATGGTATAAACTGGCTCTTGATGCTCTTGCATCCAAGTTAGTAAAGCCGCAGATAGCCGCCGTGCCACACCTCCATCTGCATTGGAGTCCCAACCGGCAAAGCCTTTATCAAAGTCATCCCAATAAAGTACACAGGGAGCAAGGGAAGTGACCAAAGCAATAAACTCCTTTAATGCTCTGTCGGGATGACGATCGCCCAGTAGTACACCCCAATTAGCTGCTAACAGTGGCAATCCCATTTTCTTAGCTGCTAACTTGGCAGAGAGACTTTTACCAGTACCCGGTGGCCCCCATAAGAGCATCCCAGTGGGAAACTTCAATCCATATTGCTTTGCTTTAGGTTGAAGTAGACAGGTAATAGTTTCCAACCTTTTCTCCAACAAATCTAATCCCCCGGCTGAAGGTACATCCGGTTGAGCAATATATTCTAAACCCCGACCCCGCAGTTTGCTAACTTTATGCTCTAGCACTAATTGGGCGATTTCCTCAAGCTGCTCTGCAAAACCTAGACATTGCTGTAGTAGCATATTGATCTCGCCTATGGGTAAACCCTGACAGGCACGAAAGAGCAATTGCAGTGCTGATGTTTTTTCTGTTGTCTTTAACCAAGAATGGTGATGAGGTATGGTGGGGCGTAAGCGATCTGCGCTTCTCTGCGAGACGCTACGCGAACGCAGCAGCGCTTCGCTATCGCACTCTGCACAGTTTTGAAGGTGATAATGGCTATGCTCAACCCAGGTATCACAAAACTGCTGCACAACCACCTGCACCTGCTGTTGGTCTGGTAGTGGATTTGACAGTACAGGAATAAAAGGCTGTAATTCTAGAGATAGTTGAACGTAAGTTTCCAATAACACCCAGTAATGATGTTGCTGACTCCAGAGAGCTTGATGACAGGCATTGAGTAATTGATAGCTACATTTTTGACTTATTTTGCTAGCATCACCCTCATTTAGCATTCCCTCCAGTAAATAAATACCTGGTTGATATTCCTCCAAAAGATACTGAATAATGTCCCCATCTTTACCCCTGTCAGTTGACTGTAAGATGTACTGACTTTGATGCTGAATTAATTGCTGTAGTCCACAGTAACCAGGATTCCAGACAAAGACTGACAAATTACGCTCTTCACCCCAATAATAAAACTGCTGTAATATCTGCATTCTGTCAGGCGTATGATACTCCACAGCCACAATTGGAGTATTTTGGTCAGCCAGAGCAGGCCAGTCTGTTATCAATTTCATAAACTTGACTTCAACAACTTACTTTCCCCTTTTAGAGCAAATTTCTTACTGATGCTTTAGCCACGCGGATAATTATCACTAACGGGTTGGCTATATTTTTTACGTCAGAAACCCCACGGCTTACACAGCGTGAGGATTTTGATGAAAAAGAGCGATCGCCTCTAGCACAGCGTCAATTTCAGAAACTACTCCGCCAAAATTCCGGATCATCTAAAAAAATAGGTTTGAAATTGAAATGAAATGGATGTGAAAGCCGCGATTGCGGCAAGGAGGTGAAAAATTTACTTCATTAAAGGAAGCTGTAAAATGGCTATCGCTAAAGCTAGAACCAATAACAATCGCAACGCAGCTAATGCTAAAACATCTGCCAAAACCAATGGCACATCCGCTACAACTAAATCAAAGGTAGCGAATGCTTCACCACAAGAAGAGGCATTAGCATTGTTGAAGGAATTGCGGAACCTAATCTTCAAGGAATACGGCGTTAAATTACAACTACGCGATTCCCGTGTTTCCACAAAAATCGGTCATGCAGCCCGTGAAAAACTCGGACTTGATATTGCAGCCCAAGTCAAAAAGAAAGGTGGTAACAAAAAGTTTGATTGGCAAAAATGGAATACCAAATTATTTACTAAATTGTTTGGACAACCAGATGCACTCAAATATGCACCAGAAGTAGTGGCAATTTTCATGAGTATGCTGTACGACACTATCAGCACTGACCCAGAGCAAGCAATAGCAGATTTAGTGGAATTCAACCGCGCATCTCTGGAACGTCGTAATTCTTTCCAAGAACAAGAAGAGGAAGAACTTGACGATTTAGATGACGAACTGGACGAAGACCTGGATGAAGATGAGGAAGATATCGAAGATGAACTAGACGAAGATTTAGACGAAGATGACGAATTAGATGAAGAAGATGAAGACGAGTAAATAATTCTGATTTATTCTCAGTAATTGACAGAATAATAACCCAAAATAACCATGTATTGCCTCAAACAATACAGGTTATTTTTTTGCAGAATAAGGAATTGAAAATGGAGCGAATTGCATCTTTCGATGCTGTTTCTATGAGAAAAATACTAAATATCAAGGAGTAATTCTCATGGTTAACGCTAACGTTCGCAAAACTGCTAAAGCATCACGTAAAATTGAAAGGCATATTCCTGCTTTAGAACGAGTAATGACTTATCAGGAAAAAGTACACCTGATGGTAATTGAAGTATTGCGGGAAGAATCAGGAAGAGAATTAGCAGCAGCAACCAGATTTAACGGACAAGAGTTTGATTGGGACAAACACAATTCCCAATTCCGTAAGGACTATGTAAATACACCATTAAAAGAACTGGTGAATTATGCCCGCAAACTTTACGGCTTGAATAATCTTGATGAAATTCGAGATAGACGTGCTTCTCATAAAGCTGCTCGGTCTAGACGCATGGACGGACTCAATGGTTTAAGTAGCAACTCTGATGACTTGATAAATGACGATTTTGAACAAGATGAAGATGACGAAGATGTAGAAATTGACGATTAATTACAATGCCCTGAATTATCTAATTCGGGGCATTCTATTTCCCGCCCACCCGCAGACAACAAACAGAATTGAATGCAGCGATTGCTGCTGAATTGAAGAGATTTAAAAGTGAACTCTAACTCAGAAGGCATCTGTCGATGCTGTCTAGGTGAGATGTAGCAATTCGTTAATCAAAGGATAATCAAATGACTCAAATGAATCGTAATCAGGAACAAACAAAAGCGTTGGATCAAGTAATAGGATATCAGGATAAAGTGCGATTAATGGTACTGGAAGTTTTACGTGAGGAATCAGGCAGAGAACTTGCTGCTCAAGCACGTTTTAATCAGCAAGAATTTGATTGGAACGAACATAACATTCAGTTTCGGCAGGATTATAGCGAAACTCCCATCAATGAACTACTAGCATACGCCAAACGTCTGTATGGACTGAAAGATTTGGATGCAGTACGGGAGCGGCGCAAAGCTCATAAACAACAACGTACAGCTAGATGGGCTGAAGCTTCATAATTATCTGCTGGCTCTCACAGTAGCCCCACATTTTAGTGGGGTAACTTTTTTGCCCACCCACCCTCAACCGTAAAAGCTTTATTTTACCGAAGATGCAGCTTCGCATCCCACCCCACCAAATGTTGTAATTGTCCGACTGGAAAGTTTACTAGTCATTAACTCATTAATCTGCTGGTTTGAAAGTTGAGTTGGCTTGACTTCGACTGTGGGTGCAGTTCCTCCCCTGTTGACTTGAATAATGGAATTAGCCCAATAAAACTGCTGTTGAGAAGGTTGGGAATAAACAGGATAACAGCCTTTCGAGGCGATCGCTAATTTATGCTCTACGCTAGAAACTGATGGCAGAGAAATACCAGCACGAACTAATTTTGCCTCTCCTATTGGGCCCCACAAACGTAATTGTTGATTGACACAACGTTTTCCATCCTTGAGAGGGGCAATAATGTTGCCACAAACTTTAACATTTACATCATACATCGGCGGATAATCAGGCACAGTTTGAGCTTGAGCTTGAGTCGTATTCTTCTCATCCTTGCCACTGACATTTACAGTAGTAGGGGTACAAGCTGTAACTATACCTCCTATTACCAGCAGCCAAAGCCACTTAACTTTGCAGGTAAACATCGGCTGAATCCTCTTCTACGATTGACAAATTGACAACTAATTTTTTAACTTAAACTCGTCCATTTTGAAACCTGGAGTTTTTAAGGAGAGTATATTATCCGCTCGTGGCTTGAGTTCTGAACTTTACCCTGATTCCAAAAAACTATGGTTTTCAGGGTAGACGCGGTTTAGATACAAACTGGCGCTGATTACTTGGTGATGTCCATAACGTGCAGAACCCGGATGAGGCTTTTCTGCTACTTGCTCCAATTTCCAGTGTTACCCCCAAACGCTTAACATCCTTAGCACAAACAAGTTGACCGTTTTGATCGCGACTCAGCAAATCTTGATTCCATTGCATTAGGTTGTGAGCAAACTTACCTTCATTACTGGTTGCCCATTCCAAAGCATTGGCTTGGGCTTGTGTGAGTTGGCGTGGCCCAGCAGGATCTAGATGACTGGATTGATACCAAGACATTCCACCTACACTTACTAGTCCACCCACTCCAGCTGCAATTAATAGCAGTATTCCCGCAGCAATTAAAGAGGGAACTGAATGAATAGCACGCTCAAATTCAGTACGCCTAATTAATCCTGTTACAGCCTGAGCGATCGCTTTTTGCTGACCTTTTACTGCTGCCTTTTCATATGTCTGGAGATGGTCATAAAGCTGCGTTTGCCACAGGTCAAACATTGCTTCCATTTCTTTGGGATTGTCTTCCAATAGGACTTGTAGCCTGCCGGTAGCAATCATCATCAGAAATGCTGGGTCATCAGGATCAAGTCCAGTTTGGACTACTATTTCCCAAACCCTAGCTTTAAATGAATCATCTTTACCTCGAATGGCTAAATCTAGTAAAGTTGGGTAAGGAATTTGGCTCAGTCCTTTGCCTCTAGCAGCTACTGAATCCAAAAATTCATCGTCTAAATCGAGTTCTTCAGTGTGAGAATTACTCATATCTGTATTTGCTTTTAGCTAATTAGCGCCCTCGTACCCTACGCTCATTTGGTAATTTGATTTGATGGTGGGAGATGTCATCGAAACAGTGCTGAGGAGCCAGTGCGTTGCGGAGGTTCCCTCCGTTGAAGCAACTGGCGTTGCTGAGTAACGAGTCCTGAGTAAATAAGTAAAATTAATTGCACGGGCTAAACGCCCCGCTACGGATAACAGCACTCCTGAATTAAATTACTTCTTGGTAGCAACCTTGCCGTTGACATTAGCATCATCAACTTTTTCTATTGGGGAAGTAATTGAAGCTGCCGGAAGGTTCCAGATTTTAGCTTTCTCAATTTCCTCAGAAGCTTTTTTGAGAAAATTGTGTAATCGCTGCTTACCCAATACACCTAACTCTCCATAATCTCTAGCCGCAGAAAAATTTATCTGATTGGCATCAAGGATATCCCGCTCTCGATAGCTGAACTTGGGAAAATTGATAACAGCTACTTTATAAGCTTTAATTAAATCCTGCAAATTCTTACGTCCATCTACGTGTTTCCAGTCATCGCATAAACCACAATTGCGTACAAATATATGTTTAATCTTGTTTTCAAAGCGTTCGAGAGATTGAATAAATAATTGAACACTGTCATATCCACCACTACAAACAAACCACTTATATATTTTGACCTTATTTTTCCCAGTAAGTTCTAGGATTTGATTACGCTCAATCCAATCAGTTACTGCTGGGTATACTTGAGCAGGTAAATTGACAATGACAGAAGTTGTTAGTGCTAAATTAAAAATTTCATCAGCATCGTAAGCTTTACGCTCTGATTCGCTAAAAACTGCTGTTTTATGATTATCTGGGTAAAATGCGCCCACATCTGGATTACTTTGGTCTGCTTCTACCAATTCATAAGAGAGTTTATTGTCAATGCAGTATTGCACCATAACCCGTGCAAACAAAGACTTGCCAACTCCACCTTTTTCACCATCCATGAAGTGAATTGCTGCCATTTTAAATCTCCTTTGTGATTTGACTAAATGTGCATTAATAAATACTTAAATATTCTCAAACATATCGTCTGTTTCATCATAGAAAGACCCCTCACCAGGAATGAAGGAATCAGAATCTATTTTGTGTTTTGGCTGGTTCTCACTATTACTACTGCCATTGCCTTTAGTTTTACCTTTAGCGCTAGCATTACTATGATTTTCATCATCAATACCACCGCTATTACCAATTTCTAGACCGAACATAGTAGCAAGCGTTTGAGGATTGGTCATAGTGCTGAGAGGTACAGGCAAAACATCACTTGATTTATGTGGTAATCCTAGTCCCATTCGCAAATAAGCCAAATGTTGCTCCAGGGCATGACAACAAATTAACCCTACCTGACGCACCTCTTTATCACTAATTTCTACATCCGCATTTGCTTGAGCTTGATATGCTAAAGGCAACCAACACATTCGTAATGCCTGTAACACCATCTCTTTGCTAGTACTGACTCCATTTCCTTTTTGCAAATATATAATTAGCTTTGCATCAACAGTATTTGAGTAAGCACGAAGCCGAAGAGTCAAATTTTTATATTGTCTTTGTCTGTCAGTATCAGTTCGTTCAGGCAATTTGCGACTACCGCTACTATTGGGCTGTCTATTATTGTCATTATTTTTGGGTTGTTTTTGATTGAGTCGATGGGGGATATTATTCCCCGCACCTCTCAGTTAAATCTGGGCGTGCGACTTTCATCGCACCCAGCTTCCGATGTTCTTAGCTTGCGCTTTTGCTCATGTGCTTGTAATCGTGGCAACTCTCATGAATTGCTTCTAGGTTATTCTTTTTCCAGTTGGCGTGATTTCCGTCGATGTGGTGCAAGTTAATGCGCTCATCATCAATGAATTTTAAGCCGCAGGAAGCACATCTATGGTTTTGCTTTTTGAGAGCTTTAGAGGTTTCGCCATCATAGAGTTTACTGTTACGTTCGCTCCAGTAGGCTGTATTTCCGTCATAGGGGGACTTAATTCCTTTGACAGAAATGTGTTTGTTTTCGGAGTAGGAAACTGCTGGGAATGCTTTGTCTAGTAATTTCTTGCTAGAGTGGCGGTTTTGCTTGGTTTCCTTGTTGAATACCGTGTAAGCTCTTCTTTCAATGAAGTATAACGAGTTTCTTGACCCGTCCATCTTGCAGAACTTATGGTAATTTCTCCAGCCTCTAACTACCGGGGCTAATTTCTCAGCCTTTGTGGTAGCACCATAATTCGAGTTGTTAACGATGTGTTTTACTTTCTTACGGAGTGCTTTGAAATTGTCCACTGAGGGAGTACATCTAAACTTTCCGTTTTTCTGGATTTTAAAGTGCCAACCGAGGAAATCAAACCCATCTGTCGCAGTGGTAACTTTGGTTTTCTTTTGGCTTACATTCATTCCGCGTTTGCGGAGGAACTCGCTGATTCTTTCAAGTATCTCTGTCGCATCATCTTCAGGTCGGAGTATAATAACCATGTCATCCGCGTATCGGATTGATGGCTCAACAATTCTATTTTCTGGGGTGTTGTTTGTGATCCTTTTACCGAATTTGTATTCGGCGTGGTATCTGTGTATACTCTCAATCCCGTTGAGTGCAATATTTGCTAGTAAAGGACTGACCACTCCTCCTTGGGGTGTTCCCTGTTCCGGGAACTCTGGGTTGACTCCAGCCTTAAGGCATCGGAAGATACCGAGTTTTAAGCCTTTGGGGGCGATGAGTTCGTCCATTATTGCTGAGTGGTTAATCCTGTCGAAGCACTTCTCGATATCGAGTTCTATAACTCTTTTATCTATTCCGTTACTTTGTGAGCGTAGGTTGTCAAAGATGTATTTTTGTGCGTCATGGGCAGAGCGCCCAGTTCTGAATCCGTAGCTCCTAGCATGGAAAGTGGCTTCATGTGCTGGTTCGAGTGCGAATTTTACTAGGCATTGCCAAGTCCTGTCCGCGATGGTGGGTATTTTAAGCATTCTAGTAGTTCCGTCCTTTTTGGGGATTGGAATTTCCCGTAATCCTTGATGTTTCCAATTTCCACTTTTTATTTTTAGTAATTCTTCAAGGTTGAAGCGTTCTTCAAATGAAAGGGATTTCTTTCCATCGATACCAGCCGTCTTTTTACCAGCATTTAGCTGAGATACTTGTCTTATTGCAAGAAATCGAGCCGAGGTGGATTTTAGAATGAGCTTTTGGAGTAACCTAGCTTTCCGCTTGTCTCCAACTTGAACCGCTTTGTACACGCGCTTTTGAAGGCGGAAAAGATTTCGGCGGAATTTCTTCCACGGTAGTGCTTTCCAAGATTCACTAGTTTTGTAACTGTGTCTAATCATTTTCTCTTCTAGAGTTTGTGTATTCTGAACACCTCTGACCAATTACGGTCTGTCCTACCCGAATTGTGGGGGTTCCTCCTCTCGTCTGGGCTACTTGGGGTTCGACTGCCCCTAGACCCACAATTCGTTTTTATTCGTTCCCTCGGAGAGATTGATAGTTCCGTTAGATGTAGCCAATTCGACTGCTGGATTCCCTAGACTCTTACCGTTTTTCAAATAAGGACGGCGGGAATTAATTCCAGTGAGGTCAGGGATTTTTGTGTTGCGCCCTGTCTAGACTTAAGTCGCTTTTTTAGGCTCTGTTTCATCATAGGAACTCCCTGTTAGCGCCAGTGTCAACCCGCAACGGTCGTCTGATTGCGCCCTGTTCCCAGCTTCACCCTCCAGAAACCGAGTCTGGTCAGTGTGGGCAGATAAGGAGTCAATTCTGAGTCTGAATGACAGGACTTGCACCTGCATCAATCCGAGAGTTCAGCCTTTAGTGTCAGTAATCTGCTGACGGGCTGGATTAGTTATGTAGTCGGGTAAGGTTAGAGCGTCACCGCTCTCCCCTCCCCTAAGAACCGTGCATG
>NZ_JAVRBM010000073.1:0-45362 GCF_034531255.1 Nostoc sp. ChiQUE01b
TACATTGGTACTACCAATTTGCGATCGCCCTGTGCCAGTTGCGTAAGTCCTGATTAAGTTAATTCAGCAGTAGTTTCTATATGTATGAATATCTAACAAATTTATAAAATTGAGATTACAAATGTAGTAGTAATTGGGCTAAATGGTGGTACAACATCAAAAATCAATATGCGATCGCTTTTATCTCTCAAGACAACTACACAATGAATTACTTGGCAATGAGCTATCCAAGGGTTATAATATGAGTCCACCTTACTAAGATTAGTCCTAACTAATAGCGCTTCACATCCCGCAAGTTTGGGCTGCTTTTACTAAAGGCTGGTGAAATGCACTGTGTAAGATTTACTGGCGTTAAGTTACGCAAGCTGTAGGGGTTTAAGCGTATGCCCCAGTGTTGGCTAATCATTGCTAAACACGCAGGCGTCACAATCTGATTAACTTTGCTGTTGAGTAAAGGAATAGGCACGTCATAACCTAGCTTTTGACTGTGAACGTAGTGTGGCAACTATCAGCAATATTTATAGCTAAAGCTAGTAATATTTGCATTTTTTGAAACATTAGTCTTAAATTCTCAATGCTTCAACTCTTACCATTACTGAAATTTTCCTTCGCTTCCGGAAACACTCGGAAAATAAAATCGCAAATCTAAACTTTGCTTTTCCAGATAAAGACAGGTTAAACCAATTCGCAATTCGCAATGACGCTCGTTCGCCCTTGGCGTCTCCCCTTCTCCCAAAGGGAGAGGCTAGCGCCAAGGGAGAAGACTCGCTAACGCAATTCGCTTTTTCCGTGTTGTAACGGGGATTTAGACCCCGCCACAACACTTGCGGCTTGATAGAAGCCGGGGACTTAAACCTCTACACTTTGTTAAATTTGATAGCGTGGAATATGATCGTTCGTAGGGGCGCACATCTGTCATTGGTGTCAACTTAAAGTAGAAGTTATACCATTTCACTTTCAGGTTGATGCAAATAGGCAGCAGGAAAAAAGAGTTAGAGACAAATCATTTGTATCAAGTATTTCGTGAAATGGTATTAGGTAAAAGTAAGGGTTTCTATGCCGCTTTGATAGTCAATAGACCTCTTGCAAAAGTCCCCTAAACCCCACCCCCAGCCCCTAAGAGCAGGCTCTTAGGGGAGATTTTGACGTAATTCAAAGGCGGGGTAGGGTTCTTATTTTGGATTTATGCAAGAAGTTTAATCAATTAATAACTAAGTAAATTCCCCAAATTGCCATTGGCCGTAGGTAAGTGCTAGCGCGAAAAGTACCAGTTGCGGTGATAGCTTCCGGCGTGCGAAATTGTAGACCATTTTCATAAATTTGCTGCACCACAGCTTGCGTCAACCTCAACGCTTCATCCTTCATTCCCATCTGCACGAGAAAAGCCGCCAGCCCAAAGTTTATCCCCGTCCAAACTTCTAAGGGATGAGTAGCTTTGGGATTTTCTGGTGAACCATCACGACGAACACCATTAGCAGCACCAAACTCACCATTGCAGAATTTCAAAAAACAAGCATCATAAACAGTTTTCAGAGCAGAAAGGGCGCGATCGCTCGGTACAATATCAGGTAAGTCCAACAGACGGGCGTAGAATTGTCCGCACAATTGATCTGCCATTACCACATCGGAACCACTTTTACTATCAAGTCGATAATATTCCCCATTCCAGAGTTTTTCTTGGTAAATAGGAAGAGATTGTTGTAACCAAGTTTCATAAGTGGATTTTTGCGCCGTCAACTCTGTTGTGTTACTTATCTGGTAAGTTAATAAAATATCGCTAATTGCGATCGCAGCTTCTAGTGCCGCCAACCACAACCCCCCACAATAGGCGCTAACACCCTGTAATCGCCAATCATCAAAGGTTTGATCGGGTGCGCCAGAATTTTCAGGAATCCCATCGCCATCAAGGTCAAAAGTTTTCAGGTAGTCGAGGGTTTGAACGATCGCATTCCAGCAATCTGCTAGGAATTCCACATCGTCAGCACCCGTGAGTAAAAAATCACGGTATACTTGCAAGACAAAATCACTACCTAAATCTTTCCATAAATTACAGTCTTGATAGCTGGTGTAGTTGGTTTTCTCCCAGACGTGTTCGTTCGGTGCGCCTAAATCGTGGGGTGTTGCACCTGCAACTTTGCGAACTGCAATCGGGCTTTCTGCCTTAATTGTCATGTAATAGCCAATGATTCGGGGAGTATCATCACCTTGAGGAATCGCCCGTGCAAATGCCCGCATTACCGATTTTTCTAATTCTGGAAATAGCATCAGCAGGGCAAAAGAGCCATACAACCGCACATCTAGACTTTCATACCAACGGTAATCTAAGCACTCTAGCACCGCAAACTGACCGATGGGGTTAAGTTCTGATCCTGCACTCCAGAGAGTACCGCCACTGGTGAGGTCATAAAGCTCATTAAATAGAGCCATTTTAAACCAGTTGGGTAAATCTTCCTGGTCGAGAATGGGTTTTTGCCAACTTTGAATTTGCGATCGCCAGGTTTGGTATTCTTGTAACGCAGTCGATGCGATCGCCCAGGCGTTGTTTGCACTTTTACCAAAAAAGTCTGTATATCTGCGGTAATAGTTAACTCCAGCCGCAAATTCTGTGATCGGCAAATCCCAAGCGACGACAAAGGGGATTTCAAGAGTTTCGCCTGGTTGGAGAGTGAAACGGATTGCGATCGCAGCCCCTAATTGTGTATTCTCTGTGACTGGAGTAGTATCAACATAATTAGGCAAAGAGCCATCTTGGGCAAAGCTTTCCCATATTTCCTCACCCGTACTTTCAGGATTCCAGCGAGTGTGGTGAAATACTTCCACTTGGGGATGTTTTAGCGTCGCCATACACCAAGTTCCGTCACCTTCTTGCAAAGGTTCATCACTACCAACGCGACTTAAAACACAGCCAAACTGTTGTGTATTTTCAACTATCTGGTTGTAGTTTCCTTGACTTTCGCCCCAGCGCGGTTGGTATTCGTAAACCGGACTACCATCATCACGCACCCGCACTTCGGGAGATTTGAGAGCGTTTGTAAACCAGCCCACCATATTTTGCCAAGTGAGCATAATGCTGAGAGTAATCGGTGTATCTGTGGGGTTATAAGCATTCCAGAGGAATATTGCCACAGGGTAGCTAGTTTCTTGGTAACTACCTGCCCAGACCGGGGAAAATTGCTCACAAGTCAACTGTGCTTGAAATACATTTTCATACACAAACCAGCTACGTGGATATAGCGCGTGATAATTGCCCGTCCCCTCTGTGTCGGGAGGTTTCGGATACCATTGCCACGCTTTGAGAGTACCATCATCGGGCGCTTGGGTAGATAAAGCATAGGCTTGGGAAGATGTGCTATTGGATTCAAACACACTGAATTGACAAGCGGGAACGTTTTTGAAGGTATGCTCACCGCCGTCGATGTGCCACAGGTTAAAGTCTCCCCGTGAAGAACGACCGATGCAACCTGCACCAAAGCCGCCTAAAGGCATACCATGCCAAGGGCCATCATCAATATTACTTGCATAGCGAACGGTATAAGGCTTATCCCAGCCTAAGCCGATGGGACGACTCCAAGTGCAAGAGGGAATTTCTGGAGAGAATTGATTTGTCATCGCCTAATGTTACAGCGTGCAGTTACCGAAAAATTGGGTTTAAAGAAAGCCCCGCACTTTGAGGGCGGCTTTTCCTAAGTCTAGGAACAAATAAGTTTACACCAATGAAGGTGTTGCGCCCCTACAACAGATGTGGTTCAAATACATAAAAACTGCTGTAAGCTGAAATTTTCTAACTAGTCGTAGCCCACCCTTAGACATCGCTCCCGTAATTACTACCGGACTACAAGGTATAGAGCTTATCCCAGTCACTAAAACTTTAATATTGTGCTTCTACCGTGTATTGCTCAACTGTTACTTGAATTTTAAATCTAGAGTTTTTAACTCTAATGAGTAAATTAGTAGTAAATTTGGGTATCTTAAAGCACAGAGGTAATTTCTCAATAGTTTTAGCAAAAGAAGATGACACAATACGCCCTTGTGGTTGAAATTGCTCAGAATGACAACAGTTTCGGCAACCTGACTAAACCTATCAATGATGCAGAGGCTGTGGCTAACACAGAAAAATTTTTGCTGGTGGTAGATGAGTTTGAGGAAGTATTTACAGTTTGTATAGATAACGAAGAACGGCAGAGATTTATTGAACTACTGACTGGGGTAGTAGAGATTCATGATTCGCGGTTAGCAGTTGTAATTACTATGCGAGGCGATTTTCTCGAATCCTGTTTAGATAATCCTTCTGTGACTCACCTGATTCAAACCCCGGTAGTTGTTATACCGCCTTTAACTGGAATTGATTTAAAGGAGACAATCGCCAAACCTGCCAAGCTTCAGGTTCATAGTCTTGAAGAAGCAGGAGTATTAAAAATTCTCCCAAATCTTCAACAAGAACCAGGGAGTTTGCCATTGTTAGAGTTTGCCTTAACTAAACTCTGGGAGAAACGCGAGCAAAAGAAATATCAACTAACCCAAGAAGAATATGAGAAGTTGGGAGGATTAACTGCGGTGTTAAATCTCCATGCAGAAAATGTTTATCACTACCAAGATTATGAGAAAGAATATCCAACTCAAGAACGCAGTCAACAAGAAAAAGAATGGATTAAGCAGATTTTTCTGCGGTTAGTGCGAACGGGAGAGGGAGAAAAGGATACCCGACAGCGTCAATCAAAAGCCACATTATTAAATATTGCAGGTGATGATGCCAATCAACAGCAACAACTTAGTGAGTTGCTAAATGCTGAAGCGGGATTGGTTAAGGGACGCTTATTAGTTACTGGGAAAGATGAAAAAGGAGAAGTCTGGATTGATTTAGCCCATAAAGCTTTAATTGAAAGTTGGCAGCAGTTTGCCCAGTGGCGACAACAAGACCGAGACTTGCGACCGTTGAGCGATACATTAGAAAATACCCGACGGGAATGGTTGAACGAAAGGCCGGATGACAAATATTTAATGCAAAAGGGATTGTTGGTTCAAGTAAGGGATAGCTGGCAACAATTACAATCACCTCAACAAGATGAGGATTTTTACCAGTACAGCGATACTGATGAAAAAGACCGGATTGCCGAGATGGAAAGGGCGCTTACTGAATCCCAGTTGCGAGAGAAAGCGGCTAGAGTAGACGATTTATTGCCCTTACAACCGCTAGATAGTCTAGTTTTGGCAATTCAAGCTATGGGGGAGAATCAAGAGAAACTACCCCAGCAGATTCTTGCACCAGTTCAGAACAGTTTGAATCGGGTGGTGAATAAAGCAAGAGTCTCGATTCCCTTCTGTGGTCATGAGGGTAATGTCTCTTCTGTCGCCATCACTGCCGATGGGCAGACGATTGTCAGTGGCGGTGCTGACGGCACAGTACAGTTGTGGAATTACCAAGGTCTTTCCTTAGCTGAACCTTTGCGTGGTCATCAGGGTAATGTCTCTTCTGTCGCCATCAGTGCTGATGGGCAGACGATTGTCAGTGGCGGTGCTGACGGCACAGTACAGTTGTGGAATTACCAAGGTCTTTCCTTAGCTGAACCTTTGCGTGGTCATCAGGGTAATGTCTCTTCTGTCGCCATCAGTGCTGATGGGCAGACGATTGTCAGTGGCGGTGCTGACGGCACAGTACAGTTGTGGAATTACCAAGGTCTTTCCTTAGCTGAACCTTTGCGTGGTCATCAGGGTAATGTCTCTTCTGTCGCCATCAGTGCTGATGGGCAGACGATTGTCAGTGGCGGTGCTGATGGCACGGTGCGGTTGTGGAACCGCCAAGGTCTTCCCCTAGCTAAACCATTGCGTGGGGATAAAAATGATGTCTCTTCTGTCGCCATCAGTGCCGATGGGCAGACGATTGTTAGTGGCGGTGCCGACGGTATGCTGCGGTTGTGGAATTACCAAGGTTTTCTCTTGGCTGAACCTTTGTATGGTCATGAGGGTAATGTTAGGTCTGTGGCTATCAGCGCCAATGGACAGAACATTGTCAGTGGCGGTGCTGATGGTACGATGCGGTTGTGGAATCGCCAAGGTCTTTCCTTAGCTGAACCTTTGCGTGGTCATCAGGGTGATGTCTCTTCTGTGACCATCAGTACTGATGGGCAGACGATTGTCAGTGGCAGTGATGGCGGCACTGTGCGGTTGTGGAATCGCCAAGGTCTGACCTTAGCTGAACCTTTGCGTGGTCATCAGGGTAATGTGAGGTCTGTAGCCATCAGCACCGATAGGCAGAAAATTGCCAGTGGCGGTGCTGATGGTACGGTGCGGTTGTGGAACCTGCAAGGTCTTGCCTCAGCGGAACCTTTGCGTGGTCATAAAGGTTGGGTTTATTCTGTCGCTATCAGTACTAATGGTCAGACGATTATTAGTGGCGGTACTGACGGCACGGTGCGGTTGTGGAACCTGCAAGGTCTGACCTTAGCTGAACCTTTGTGTGGTCATGAGGGTTGGGTCTATTCTGTTGCCATTAGCGCCGATGGGCAGACGATTGTCAGTGGTGGTAGTGACGGCACGGTGCGGTTGTGGAACCTGCAAGGTCTTGCCTTAGCTGAACCTTTGCGTGGTCATCAGGGTTATGTCAATTCTGTCGCCATCAGTGCCGATGGGCAGACGATTGTTAGTGGCGGTGATGACGGTACTGTGCGGTTGTGGAATCGTCAAGGTCTTGCCTTAGCTGAACCTTTGCGTGGTCATCAGGGTTATGTCAATTCTGTTGCCATTAGCGCCGATGGGCAAACGATTGTTAGTGGCGGTACTGATGGCACTGTGCGTTTGTGGAATCTGCAAGGTCTTGCTTTAGCTGAACCTTTGCGTGGTCATAAAGGTTGGGTCTATTCTGTCGCCATTAGTGCTGATGGGCAGACGATTGTTAGCGGCGGTGATGATGGCACTGTACGGTTGTGGAATCTGCAAGGTCTGACCTTGGCTGAACCTTTACGTGGTCATGAGGGTTGGGTTTATTCTGTTGCCATTAGCGCCGATGGGCAGACGATTGTTAGCGGCGGTGAAGATGGCACTCTGCGTTTGTGGCGCGGTGACTGGCGTGCATGGTTGCAAGTCTGTTGTGACAGGTTACGTTATCATCCCGTCTTCACCAATCCGCAAACAGAGGAAGCAAAAGCCGCCTGCAAAACCTGCCAAAAATATGTTTGGAGTAAAGTCAGCGGGTAAAAATACGACATTGCCGTGCCTTTGTAAGCATTGCATCAGAGGTGGCGACACAGAACCCAGAGTTTTTACCGCGATCGCTTGACCTCGATCAGATGCAAAAAGACGTACAATTATTTGAAGCTTTGTATCCAGTATTGCTGTCTTTGTCACCGAAACAGTGCTGAGTGCCCAGTTATAAAGTAATAATCGCACTCAGCACTCCTGAAAATTACAAGAGTTATTGGATAATACATCTATAGCAGTGGGCAGTGAAGCTTATGCAGCTGCCTTGCAGGTGTATAACTATGCCAAAGCTAGTGGACAAGGCGCTGGTTTAGATGCAATACGGTTCAGATAAGCTTTTTTTTCTCCCCCTGCTTCCCCTGCATCCCCTGCTCCCCCTGCCTGCCTCAAGGGAGAAATTTCCTTAACTGAACCGTATTGGGTTTAGATGGAGTAGTTGAGGAAATGGGGCAAAGGTTCGCCCGTAAATCTCGCAAGTCCAAGCCTCAAGCCGCCGCTTCGTTTTCTGGCGCTTTTCTTAAATTGTCACCAATATACGGAGTATGGGAACGAGGTTTTAAAAGAGTTTCAGCTGAAGTTGACACCAATGAGCGATGTTCTGTCTTTTAGCTTAACTGACTGCGAAACTTACTAATACTAATAGTTAATAACACAACAGCAAAGGCGACTAAAGCCAAAACATTCATCCACAGTACATCTAAGCCAACACCTTTGAGCAAAATACCTCGAACGATCGCAATGTAATGGCGCAGGGGATTGAGTAGGGATAAGATTTGAAACAAAGGTGGCATGGCTTCAATGGGTGCGATCGCTCCAGAAGTTTGTACCATTGGTAAATTAATAAAGAAAGATGTCAAAACTACCTGTTGTTGAGAACTACTCACAGTTGCCAACATAATACCCAAGCTAATCCCGACAAATACATACATACTTGATAGAGCCAAAAATAGCAGGAAATTGCCTCGAAATGGTACATGAAATATTACTGTTGCTAAAGTGATAGCTAATAAAACATCTCCCATTAATAAAAATGCTAAAGGGACAATTTTCGATAGTAATATTTGCCAGTTAGCAGCCGGAGTCATTAATAATTGTTCTAAAGTTCCGGTATCTTTTTCCCGAACAACTGTAATTGCTGATACTAATGTGCCAATTAATGTTAAAACTAAACCCATAACTCCTGGGACAAAAAACCAACTACTTGTCAGTCCAGGATTGTAAAGGAATACAACTTCAGGTGAGACTGGGGGACTTGCTTGACCTTGGGTTAATTGTAGATTATATTGCTGGATAATTTGATTCATATAATTTCCTGCAATCCCGGCTGTATTAGCATTTACTGCATCAATAAATACTTGAATTTCTGCTGATTTTTGTGCCAGTTGACGCGGAAAACTGGGAGGAATTATTACCCCGACATCTAGCTTTCCTTCTTCTACCTGACGACTCAATGCTTTTTCACTGCTTGGTACAGATTCTAAGGTGAAAATTCGATTTGATGTCATGGCTGAAACTAACTCCCGACTAGCGCTGACGTTGGCATAGTCAATGACACCTAATCGTAAGTTATGAACATCAGGATTGAGGATGAAGCCATACAGCAATAATTGGACTGTTGGCGGGACAACTAAGAGAACAATTAATTGCTTATTGCGGAGAATTTGATTAATTTCTTTCCGCATTAACGCCCAAAATGGACTATTAAATAATCGCTGGATAAGTTTCATAAAGTTACTTTTTATCAAACCACAAAAAATACAGAGAGATTAATTTGGTAATTGCATTCGGCTTAAAACTCGGCGTGATACGTTGAAAAATATTAATCCCAAAGCTGCAAGCATGAGTAAATCAAACCAAACTCCGCCAAATCCTGTACCACGCACGAAGGTATCGCGAGTGATATCGATGTAATAACGCGCCGGAATTATGTTAGGTAGTAGTGATAAGGGGAAAGGAATATTATTGAGGGGATAAATAAAACCTGAAAGTAATAAGGATGTGATAAAGCCTACGAGAGAAACGCCTTGTACAGCAGCATTTTGGTTACTACTACGGACTCCTAAAAGTAATCCGAAAAAAACGCTATCTGTCAGAAATAGTAAAGTGCCAATTACTAATGTTATGGGGTTGCCAACTATGCCGACTTGGAAAATAATTGAGCCTAATACCATAACTACTAATGTTTCGAGGATGCCAATTAATAGGTATGCTAATCCTTTACCAAGTAATAGTTCAGTAGCACTAATACTAGAAGCGTAGACTTGTAAAATTGTCCCTTTTTCTTTTTCCCGTACCATTGCGATCGCACAGAGCAATGAAGGAAAAATCCACAGTACAACTCCGTAAGTTCCTGGCACTATATACAGCGATTCTAATCTCCCAGGATTAAACCATAGACGCATTCGGGCTGTAATACTACTAGTAGCAGGTAGCAGTCCATGCTCTTGCATAAAAAAGTTTGTCACTCTTTGAATACTATTTCTAATTACACGGGCATTATTAACATCACTGGCATCGATTAATACTTGCAGCTTTGTACTTCTACCTGCTTGGATATCACGGCTAAATTCTGGCGGAATAATTACTGCGGCTTTGGCGATTCCCTTATCTATAGCATCACGAGTGGGATTGCCACCAGACCATTGTTTAGGTACAAATTGATTGGTGGCATAAAGTCTTTCAATATAGCTGCTACTTAGGTTTGTGCGGTTGAAATCTTGGACAATTAAGGGAATATCTTTACTCTCTAACCTAATGGCAAAGCCAAAAATTACTAAAGTGATGAATGGCAATAAAAATGCTAGTGCCAACGTCAGGCGATCGCGGCGAAATTGAGCTATTTCTTTGACACATTGAGCGAAAATTCGTTTCATATATGTTACAGCTTTTTTAAACGCATAGGCGCTTCGCCTTCCCGCAGGGTAGGAACGCGGAGGTTAGCGCAGAGGAACGCGGAGTTTTTTGGAGTAGAATTCTCTATACGGATACTCTTTTTCTATTCTTGCGATCGCTGTACTATCCCGATAAAGGCATCTTCTAAAGAAAAAGGAATCGGACGTAAAGAATTGATGGTAATTTGATTAGCTTTTAAAAGTTGAGTTAGTTGATTTATTTCCTGTTCGGGATGATCGAGAACAACGTGTAAACTATCGGCGAAAATAGAGACACGCCAAGACTCGAAGTGTTGTTTTAGGATTTTAGAAGCTATTTGGTTTTGATTGACAATAATTTCTATTAATTGTCCCGGTTGTGAGGCTTTGACAGAACTGGGTGAACCTTCGGCGACGGTTTTTCCTGCAACCATAAAACTCATGCGGTTGCACTGTTCAGCTTCTTCTAGATAGTGCGTTGTCACTAAAATGGCTGTACCGTTGCGGGCAAAATCATTAATTAGCTTCCAAAACTGGCGACGCGCTAACGGATCTACTCCCGATGTTGGTTCGTCTAAAAATAAAATATCTGGTTCATGCATCACGCAAGCACCGAAAGCAACTCGCTGTTTCCAACCACCTGGTAGCTGCGCTGTAATCATATTTGCTTGTCCTTCTAAGCCACAGGTAGCGATTACCCAATCAATTTTTTCCCGTCGAAGTTTGCGAGGTACGCCATAAACTCCGCTATAAAATTCTAGATTTTGCAGAATAGTTAAATCGTCGTAAAGGGTGAATTTTTGACTCATGTAACCAATGCGTCGCCGTAAGTCTGCACTACGTAGATTTCCTGTTTCACCACCCAAGGAAATTTCACCGCCGCTTGCTTCTAGTAATCCACACAGCATCTTAATGGTGGTGGTTTTTCCAGCACCATTAGCACCTAACAACCCAAAGATTTCCCCATAGCGGACTTCGACATTGACATCTTTAACGGCTTGGAACTTGCCAAAAACACGGCTGAGATTGTGAGCATATATCGCTAGCGCTGAGTGCTGAGTGCTGAGTTCTGAGTGCTGAGTATTAAATACTCCCTCTGCTCCCCTCTTCCGATAACGAGGAAACGGAAAAAATTGCGGTGCAGAACCTTGTTGTCGCAGCCGCGTGACAAAGACGTTTTCTAATGTGGGTTCGCCATGCTCGATACTGAAAGAAGGTAACTTATGTTGTTGCAGTAGTTCGCGGACTTGGGTTTCGCCAGAATTTATATCTTCAACGAGAACATCCAAGCGATCGCCAAAAGTTTGCACATCTACTATATTTGTTTGGGTAGTCTGGGAGAGTATTTCTTCTGTCGCTTCTAGGTTGGCTGTTCGCACTTCTAAACGATGCAAGCCTAAATTAGCCCGTAAGTCTGCGGGTGTACCAATTTCATGAATTTGCCCACTGTACATCAAAGCTACGCGGTGACAGCGTTCAGCTTCGTCTAAATATGGTGTAGCAACTACAATTGTCATCCCCTCGGCTGATAATTCTCCTAGCACATCCCAAAACTCCCGCCGGGAAACTGGATCGACACCCGTGGTAGGTTCATCTAATAACAATACTTCTGGTTGCGAAACCAAAGCACAACACAGCGCCAGCTTTTGTTTCATCCCCCCAGAAAGTTGTCCCACTAAGCGATCGCCAAATCGCTCTAAATTCATTAATTTTAAATATTTATTGCGGCGTTCCCTTAATAAATCATCTGCTACTTGCCGTAATCCTGCTGCATAACGCAAGTTTTCATCAATACTCAAATCCAAATACAGCGAAAACTGTTGAGTGAGATAACCTGTGATTAATCGGGCATCTCGTGCAGGTTGATTAAATATTTGCACCTCCCCCGCCGTTGCTTCCATCACACCGCCCAAAATGTGAAATGTACTAGTTTTCCCCGCACCGTCAGGGCCAATTAATCCAAACATTTCACCTTTGTGGACACTCAAATCAATTCCCCGCACAGCAGCTAAGTTTCCATAGTGCTTGTGCAAACCGCGAACTTCAATTGCTGTAGTTGGCAAACTAGATGATAGCGGTAAGTTAGGAGAGAAAGTAGTAATTTGTTGTTTCATTCCCTTCTACCTCCTGCCTCCTGCCTCCTGCCTCCTGCCTTCAAATTAATTTCGGCATCTGCTGGCATCCCCATTTTAGCACAGGGTAAATCTGATTCAGCATAAGGCTTTTCGGGGTTAAAGCAACTATCAGGGTTTTGAACTTTGATCCGAATTCCTACTACTTGTCTGACTCTATCTTTTTGAAAGTAAATATTCTCTGGTGTAAATGAAGCTTGCGGATCGATGGCAATTACTTTACCTTCTAATGGTTTCTTTGGTGCAGAATCAATGAAGATTTTGGTTGTTTGTCCTAGACGCACTCTGCCAATATCACCTTCAGGAATAAAACCTCTAAAATACACTGTCTTGGGGTCAACAATTGTCAAAATATTAGTCTGATTGCTAACTATTGCACCTGGTTCGACACTCCGGGCTGTCACTACTCCATCTAAGGGACTAACTACATTTAAATCTTTTTTGGAGTCTGCAATCTGAGTGAGGATTTGCTGATTTGATGCTTGGGCATCTTTGACTTTGGCACGGGCAGAGTTAACTTTCGCCTGTGCAGATTTAAGTTGAGCATCACTTTGCTGCTGCTTTCTGACTAATGCTGTTAACTGGGCGTTGCGAATGTCAGGATTGAAACCTGTAGTTTTGGCTTGAGTTAACGCCCCTGACACCGCACTTAACTGTTGGCGTTCGGCATTCACTGCTGCAACTCGTGCTTCTAGGGTTGCTATTGCTGTATCTAGAGTAGTTTCGGCTTGATCGAATTGTTGTTGATTTATCGCCCCATCTTTTACCAATTGGGCATAGCGATCGCGGTTGATTTTTGCTAAATTAACTTCTGCTGCTGCCTGTTTAACTTGCGCTTGTGCTTGCACTAATGTGGCTCTGGCTGCTGCGACATTTGCTTGTGCCTGCTCAATTCTTCCTTGGGTATCTCCTTGAGATTGCCGTAAATTCAGTTTGGCTTCGTTAATTTGGCTGTTAATTTCTTGAATTTCTCTGGTAACTCGCTCGACATCTGAAATTGCTTGCTGTTCATCATACCTAGCAGATGTTACTCTCGCTTGTGTACCAAGTAGTTGTTGTTGCAGCAATTGATCGTCTGTGTTGTCTAACTTAATTAAATCTTGCCCCTTTTTTACTGCTGCCCCTTCCCGTACAGCAATTGTCTCAATTCTTCCAGAACGCTTGATCCCAATCTCGGTTTCATAACCCTCAATCCGTCCACTAACTTGCAGTACATTTGCTGATACTTGCGGTTGAGAGCGCCACACCGCGTAGCCAATACCACCCGCCACCAACAGCACCCCGATCGCTAAAAGGATCGGTTTCTTGCGGCTTTGCTGCTTCGATACTGCATCTTTGAGATTTTCCGGGGATGTTGGGATAGTCTGAGTCATGGTAGCACCCTGGATTGTGAAAAATATTTTGTCTAAGAGAATTGAAAAGTCTGAATTATGTGTCAATATACTAGACTGTCTAGTATGATAATACAAGATATAAGTCAAAAAATTTACTCTTCATGCCCATAAACCCTACTTTCCAACTAGAAAATCCTTTACCTGCGATCGCTCCCAAGCAGGAGCAAATCTTGCAAGGAGCCATACAGGTATTTTTGAAGGAGGGTTACGCTAAAACAAGTATGGATCGTGTTAGCGCGGCGGCTGGAGTATCTAAGCAAACAATATACAATCACTTTCAAGATAAACAAGGGCTGTTCAAAGCGTTGATAGAACGATTGACCTTCGCTTGCTTTCAAAGTATTTTTTGCACAGAAAAATTACATGTTGAACCAGCAATTTTTTTGCGCCAAATTGCTGAAATTTATTTAACCGAAGTCGCTGATAATCCCGATTATTTGGCATTGTTGCGTTTGATTATCACTGAGTCAAAAAACTTTCCAGAACTAGCCAAACTTTATACTCAAACCGTTGTGCTACGCGGTCGGCAAATGCTGAGTCAGTATTTTGCATCTCATCCAGAATTAGGAATCACCGACCCAGAAGCAATGGCTCATATTTTTTTTGGTTCGCTGGTATCCTACGTGATTTTACAAGAAATGTTGTATGGAAAAGAACTTGTATTTCTATCGCGCGATCGCTTACTAGATGGTTTAATAAATGCGGTCATCAGCCAGTCCCTAAATCCGGTTACTCAGCCATAATGGGTGTATTTGTTTGATAAAGGTAAATATTATGCTTAGTCAATTACCGAATTGCATTACTAGCCCTTCGTGGTGGCAACTGATCGGATGGATTGCCGATCCGATTGGATTTCAGCAAAAGTATAGTCAGGAGTATGGAGATATTTTTTCCATGCAACTGAGTGGACTCGGTTCTTATGTAATTCTTAGCCATCCCCAAGCCATTCAAGAAATTTTCAGTCAAGATTCTAAATTTGATATTGGTCGTGGTAATAAACTTGCAGAACCTTTGATTGGGCGAAATTCTCTGATGTTAATAGATGGTGCCCGCCATCGACGAGAACGAAAATTATTAATGCCCCCCTTTCATGGAGAAAGGCTACAGACTTATGCTCAACAAATCTGCTTAATTACCAAGCAAATCGCCAGTCAATGGCAAATCAATCAACCTTTTGTGGCCCGGTCTGCCATGCAGAAAGTTAGTCTAGAAGTAATTTTACAAATTGTTTTTGGTTTAAGTGAAGGGGAACGCTATCAACTAATTTTACCTCTACTTACTAGTTGGTTGGATATGACTGATTCTCCTTTGCGCTCCAGTATGCTATTTTTGCCATTCTTACAACAAGATTGGGGAAAATGGACTCCTTGGGGGCAGATGAAAAGTAGACAAAGCTATATTTATGAGCTACTTCAAGCAGAAATTGAAGAGAAAAGAACAAAGAACAATCAGAGCCAAGGTGATGTCCTGAGCTTGATGATGGCAGCACGGGATGAAAATGGGCAAGCAATGACCGACGATGAATTAAAAGATGAATTGCTGACAATTTTATTTGCTGGACATGAAACTACTGCAACAACGCTAGCGTGGGCTTTCTATCAAATTCACCAAAATTCAGACGTTCTCTTAAAATTGCAGCAGGAACTTGACAGCTTGGGAGAAAATCCTAACCCGATGGAAATTGCCCAACTTCCTTACTTAAGCGCAGTTTGCCAAGAAACCCTGCGGATGTATCCAGTCCTGCCAGTGCTTTTTCCACGCATTACCAAATCATCCATAAATATTGCCGGATACCAGTTTGCTCCTAACACAACCTTAATGCCAAGTATCTACCTCCTGCATCATCGGGAAGACTTGTATCCTAATCCTCAACAATTTAATCCCGAACGTTTTTTAGGACGCCAGTATTCCCCTTGGGAGTTCATTCCTTTTGGTGGTGGAAGTCGGCGCTGTTTAGGATATGCCCTTGCTCAGTTAGAAATCAAATTAGTCCTCGCAACAGTTTTATCCAATTATCAACTTACCTTACTGGAAAATAAACCTATTAAACTGCAACGACGTGGATTTACCCTTGCTCCTAATGGTGGAGTTCGGATGATGGCTATCAAAAAACGATAAACTTACTTTGCAGGAACTTCTGTACATAAACGAGAATTGCTATATCTACGAAGAGCTAGCCAGCCACAGGCATCCAAAATCAAAGCAAAACTACACGTACTCAGGCAATACGGTTCAGATAAGCTTTTTTTTCTCCCCCTGCTTCCCCTGCATCCCCTGCTCCCCCTGCCTGCCTCAAGGGAGAAATTTCCTTAACTGAACCGTATTGCGTACTCAGGGATAATTCATGAATTGCCCCTACCTGAAAATCATTAGACCTTTTACAAAAGTCCCCCAACACCCCACCCCCAACCCCTCCCCGCAGGCGGGGAACTCGGGGCCCCCTCTGGGGATTAGGGGCAGGGAGAATTTGACGTAAGTCAAAGGCGGGGTGGGGTTCTTTTTTTGATTCATGCAAGAAGTCTATTCTTTTCGATTATTGTTTGCGTAAGTCCTGTTTATTTTTCGCTGTCCGGCTGAAGACTCGATAGTATAGTGACGTACTAGTTTCCTTTAAGGGAAACAGCAGATAGGTGAGAGGATTTATTGCCACAATAATATTTCGGAAGTCGCGCCGTGCCAAAAATAAGATCGCACGAGCAACTTGCTGTGCAGACATCACTCCATAAGGATTCAGTTGACTCTTAAATGGGCCAAGAATTAACTTGCGAATTACACAATCCCCATCCAAACGCTTGAGGGTAACAATATCTCCTAACGCTCTTTTGCTGAGTTCATAAAGTGGACTCAGTGCTGGAGAAACCTCAGCCTCAGAAGTGTTTACCCAGATTTCCTTAGTTGCTTTTGCTTGTGGCCCTATTACAGTTGTCGAAAATATATCTATCAACCGCAATGCTGAAAAGGTATTTACTTCATAAGAGGAGTTGATAGCCTCCGATGTGCGGCTGGCGTAGACATTGACTCCGTGATTGATAATTAAAATATCTACTTTCTCTAAACTATGCTTCAGATTGGCTTCGTTGCCCAACTGCCAGGAAACCACCTTTACCCCAACTTGCTCGACTAATTTTTCTGGATTAGTGGTTAATGCCACGACCTTAGCATTATTCTTTACAAGTTCAGCCGCCAACGCTTGCCCCAACGCTCCTGATGCTCCGGTTAAAGCGATGGTTTTACCTTTAAGAGATAGTCCTGTACCAAGAATTTTATCCACTAGGGGAAAGACACCACTATAGTAGGCGTTAACATCATCAAAATGATGCCGCCAATGGTAAGACCGATTCACCCACCAAATGGATGGAATTGTCTCTAAAGGGCCGGGTAGGTGGTTGTAATCTGTATCAATTTTTCCTTGAAAATATCGTACAGACGCGCCATACAAAAAGGTGGAACCATAAGCTACTCCCAGCCATAACCCCTTATGCTGGACAATTAAGGCAATGACTATCAATACCACCAGCAGTAGACTCGATTCTAAAATGTCATGATAGAGTTGCGATTCTTGGTAAACTTTGAGGGAAACTATCGATAAATCGCGGCGATAAGCCATGTGGTGCTTGTTGTGCCATTTAGCAAGCCAATTGACTTGGTGACACAAAGCATGGTAGCTGTCTCTCAATATCTCAGCGAGTAAAAGTGAGAAAAGTGCCCAACTAGCAAACTCTAAGCTGGCATTTAGCCAAACCAAATTAATTTGTAAGCTTGTTTCAATTCCTATCAAGTTTTCAGCTAGCATTTTTATCATATTTGTCTATACTCGCTTTTCTTAATCATTCTTCATGATCATCTGATAAAGGTGCATTAAAATCGAGTCTAGAGCAAATTAAAATCAAATCGCTTATGCTACCAATGTCCAAATTTGGCCATAATATCTCGATTGACTTTTACATAGCCAGGTTCTATATGGCTAAAGTGTTTGCTCATCAGCTGATGTGCTTTATATAGGGCGTGGAACGGAATTGATACGTACAAATGATGCTCTGCATGAAATGGCATATTCCACATAAAAAATCGTACAGGCCAGAGTGTGAGCGTTGTGCGGGTATTGGTGAGCAGATTTGCATCAAGAGTGCAACCTGTATGTTCTGCTAGCAGAATGAAACGGAGAATTGGCTGACCGACAAGCAGAGGTAGCAGCCAATATAGGAAAAACCAAGGCTGATTAACTACAATTGAAAGAGCGATCGCACCTGCATAAATACCTAATTGCCAACGTGTAGAACGCATAACTTCGGCTCGTGCTGCTTCTGGCACAAATGGAAAATTGTCAAATTGACCAGTGGCAACTTGAAAATGCCCACGTATTTTACCCCACCACCACGGTAAACCGCTAATTATCAACAAGTATTTGCCCAGGTTGCTCGGTTTGGGATCGGTCAATTCTGGATCTTTGTCAGGAACGCGAGTGTAACGGTGATGCCATTTATGATAACGACGAAAAAATGTGCTGTTGTAAAATGAGAGCAAGCCAGAAAACCAAGCTACAGCACCATTCAAACGATTGTTAGCGAAAGCTGTTCTGTGAACGCATTCATGCATTGGTGCAAACATCGAAGCCAGACTGAAGCCGTAGATTATCAGTGCTGGTATAGCCACTGACCAATTACCAAAGTTTGTTGCCCATAGGTAGCCACTGCAAACCATGACTGTAAGGTGCAAAGCCAATTGAACTAGCCCTTTGCTGTTGGAGCGATCGTTTAGAAGACTTAATTCTTGTACACTGAGAATTTTATAGAAGTTTTGCTCTTTATGAGCTTTGTCATCCAATAATTCAGATTGAATAATTGCGTCATTAGACATAATTTGAAGGAAATTGCCGTAAACAGTTGCGTGTGGGTTCCTTTGTATAGCAGTCGAAGCATAGGTTAGAACTATGTTGGTTGCTAAAACCTTTGATAATACTGAGTTTCTACTCAGCACGGGCTAAACGCCCCGCTATCGCTAACAGCACGGGCTAAACGCCCCGCTTCCGCTAACAGCACTCAGCACTTTGCTATATCTTGTAGCTTTGCTACCATTTCTGCACGCGCCGAAACCTTCAACTTCCGAAACATCCTCTTTAAAGCTTGTTTAACGGAATTTTGCGTAATCCAAAGTTTTTCTCCAATTTCTGCATTCGTTAAGCCCTGTGCCACTAACTCGGCAATTTCTAACTCGCGCGCTGTCAAAGGACTTACTAAAAGAGAATTGGATATTTTGGGTTTTGTTCGTAGGGTTGCCATTTTTGCTGACAAATGAATGCATAAAGCGCTCAAGTCAGCTAAATCGTTACCATTAAAGGCAGGATTTCCCTTGTCACGTGCCAAGTTAAGGGTTCCGACAAGACGACCATCGCAAACAATTGGCCCAGTCATCACGTGTTCGTGGTCGGAACGCGAACAAAAATGCTTCCAGTCTCCTGGCGATAATAATAACTGTTCGTGGGCGGGAGCATGACGCTCAACCACATAGCGCCCCACTGGATTGCTCTCTAAGCATACAGCCGGAATGCCTGAAACATTAATCTCAGTGGTTGGCTGCTCATCAAGGAGATAAATACCCCAATTTTGCACGCCAAAATGCTCGCTAATTTGATCCGTGAGAGCGAGTCTTAACTCTTGCTCATTCTGGACATTAGCGATCGCATCAAATACAGCGTGTAGAGAATTAGCCATAAGTGTACCCAGTTGGGGACTATCCAAGCCTCAACAATTACTTCTATGCTAATACCAAGAATACTAAAACGCTAATTACAGTAGCGACTAGGAGAAGCACATGACAGTTACACAACTCTCTGCTCAGGAACTTTTCCGGGCTGCTTATGAAAACCGCTATACTTGGGACAAGAATTTCCCTGGTTATACCGCAAATATTACCTTTAAGCATGATGATAAAGTGTTTACAGGCAAAGTTATCATCAGTGCCAATCTCAAAGCCGAAGTTTTGGATGTAGATGACGAGTCAGCCCAGAAAGCAATTCATGGTCAAGCTTGGGAGATAGCAATTCACCGCATCCGCCGCAGCTTTGAAGACACTCACAGCGCCAATACGTTTAGCTATGGTAAAACTGACCAAACAGGTGCGGTTGAGCTTTTAATGGGTGGTAAGGCTGAGGGCGATAAATACAAAGTCCGCAATAATGAAGTCTGCCATGTTCACCGTCTAATCCACGGTACTTTTGTTACCATTGACACCTTCAGCAGTCACGACACTGGGGAAGGCTATCTGTCCCATACCTATGACTCTGTGTACCATGACCCCAAAACTGGGGAACAAAAGGGTGGTAGAAGCGAATTTATTGATGAGTATGAAAAAGTTGGTGACTATTTCATCCTAAATCGTCGGGAGATTCGCACCGAGACAGCAGGACAATTTTCTACTCAGGAATTTATTTTCTCTGACATTAAATTGTTGGAACCTGTTGCTGCTTAAGCGGTATTCTGTAAGTTGAAAATTAGCGATCGCTCTGGAGTTAAAGGGAGCGATCGCTTTTATTTTTTGGGGATTCCGTGTGTAGCTGTAGCCGATCCTAGACATCGCTCAATCACGTTAAGATACTTAATTAGGTGTTCCTAATAAGCGTGGTAATTTACTTATGAGTCAACTTGAAAACATTCAAGCTGAGTACGAAAAGTTTCTTGAAGCATTTGAGAGTGTAATTATTAGCACTGTGAGCGCCCAGGCAATACCCAATGCTAGTTATGCTCCCTTTGTAATAGATGATTCCAAAAATATCTACATTTACGTTAGTGGTCTTTCGATTCATACCAAAAATCTCTATGCCAATCCTCATGTTAGTATCTTGTTTATCGAGGATGAAGCTAAAAGTAATCTAATTTTTGCCCGTCGTCGTTTGAGTTTTGATTGTACGGCAACTTTGATAGAGCGTGAAACTGACAATTGGAATCAAATTGTTGAGCAATTTCAAAAGCGGTTTGGTGAAATTATCGAGGTGTTGCGCGGCTTGTCTGACTTTCGGATTTTCCAACTAACTCCAAGTGAAGGTCGTTTTGTTGTTGGTTTTGGGGGAGCATATCATATTAGCGGCGATAACCTTCATCAACTCGTTCAAATCACAGGAGATGCCGATAAAAAGCAAGGGTAAATGATGAATTCTGAATTTTGCTGTATATATATTGATTCATCAAATCTTCTCCTGATTATTGAACTATTCAGACAGATGTATTTTGACTCCTGAATTAGTTTGACTGTATGCAAATTGAAATAAACTAAACTTTTTAATTTTATGCTTCAGTTTCAACCTCCTGGCTTTGGGCATAAAGTCATCCATACATTCTTGGGGGCAATGGTTTACTATACCCAAACAAATGCACCTTGGGCGATTGCTGACACTGAAGATTTACCTCCACTACTATTTCTCCATAACTTTGGTGGGGGAGCGTCTGCCTATGAATGGTCTAAAGTTTACCCAGCTTTTGCCTCTAATTACCACATTTTAGCCCCCGATTTAATCGGCTGGGGAGAATCGGCCCATCCAGTCCGGGATTATAAAATTAGGGATTATCTCAGCACGATCGCAGAGTTTATCATCCAAACTTGTCGTCAGCCGGTGACAGTGGTAGCCTCATCTCTGACAGCTGCTTTTGCTATTCGTCTAGCTATTGTTCAACCCAATTTATTCAAAGCACTGTTTTTGGTTTCCCCTTCTGGATTTGATGATTTTGGGCAGGGTGCTGGACGCAGACTTCCGCTTTCGGTAATCAATGCGCCTCTGTTGGACAATTTTATTTACATGATTGGTGCTGAAAATGAAATTGCAGTCCGAAATTTTTTACAAAGTTTTCTCTTTGCTAAGTCACAACGAGTATCTCCAGAAATGGTGGAGGCGTATTTAACCTCGGCACAACAACCTAATGCCAAGTTTGCTGCTTTGGCATTTTTGCGGGGCGATCTTTACTTCGATCTGAGTTTATATATTCAACAACTGACAGTTCCCGCCGTCATTTTTTGGGGAGAAAAAGCACAATTTACCGACATCAAATTAGGACAACGCTTGGCAAATTTAAATCCAAGAGCAATTCGAGATTTTTATGCGATCGCAGATGCCGGAATATTACCTCATTTGGAAATACCAGAAGTTTTCATTGGTCTATTGCAGCGGTATCTTTAAGAATTAGGAAAGATTTTCATAGTCAAATCATATAGGAATCCGGTTTGATTTGGAGAACTTACTTACGTAGTCAGGCAATAGGCTCTCTTGCAATAGGCAACAGTCAAGAAGGCTATGAAGAGGTGTACTCAAATCTTGCACCAGTCTCAAAAACCACCATAGGTTAGAAACCTATGGCTAATAGCGAAAATCCTCTCAAGAGGACTCAACTTTATTAATGGTATGGATTTTAGTCCACTTAAGTGGACTTTCGTTATGAGCCAGAGAATTTATTCTCTGGCGGAAGATTGGGGAGGTGCAAGATATGAGTGTACGGACTTTTTTCACGCAATCAAATATGAGTCCTCTTCCCCATGCCCAAAAACTCCACGCCACTTGCGGGATGGAGTTTTTCATAAGTTTTCATAATTTTCTGATTTTTAACTGATATACAAGTAAGGTTAAAAGCAAGCTTATAACTGTGCTGCTGTCTCGTGTCTACTGTACTTTTTTTGGTTAAAGCTTTATGGACGATCGGGATGAACGCCTACGCCAATTGATTGCAACAGTGTGCCAACACCCAGATGGCAGCCGAGAATGGCGAAAAGCTATGAGTCGGCTTCTGATTTTAATTCAGGGACTACCAGAATTTAGAAAATACTCAAGCCTGGACTGTCCCGATTATTTTTTAGATGCCCTGAACCAAACTTTAGAGTGGTTCAGCCAAAATATTAGAAATTTTCAGCCACGTACATCTTCAGTTCGAGATGATTTAATCAAATGGATCAAAAGCTACCTTTACTGGCGCGTCAAAGATTTAAGTTCACCATCTTACCCTTCAAGAAAAAAAACTCATTTGTCCTTAGATGAAAGCATTTTAGATCCAGATGGAGAAATAACAACTTGGTTGGAACGAGTGTCACAACAAGGACAAATATTAGGAACATCATCTAATCCATATGTTTTGAGCGGACTAGAAATGTATCTGGAAAATTTACAGCAGCAGTCACAACAAAGTTTAGTAAGCAACTTGGCACTTTACATTGAGCAAGATCCAGACAAGCAACTACAAAATTGTTATCCTCGTAAACATCCCGAATGCAACTGTCAAGCACTAAGCCAAAGGTTGCTGTTCATCTTTAATAATCCACCAGATACACTTGCGGATATTGCTCGCGAGAGCCAAATCAATTACCAAACTCTGGTATCTCATTGGAAATTAAAAGCAATACCGCTCCTACAAAATATTGCAATTCAACTTGGATATCAATCTAATTAACAATCATGAGTAGCACAGAAACACTTTGTTTAAAAATTCCCCTTGGACGAGAAGCTCATGCGATCGCCCGTCAGTTTGCTCTGGAACAAACTACATCTCAAAAAGGTAAACAAATCTATTTGAATACACTAGCAGTTTATGCTGTTTACAGTTACTTAAAATGGTTGCATATTGATACTGCTTTAGAGAAAGGTGATAGTTGGCATCCCCTGAAACGAGCTTTATTTGATGTTGCCGATTTAGTTATTCCTAACATTGGTAAGTTAGAGTGTCGTCCAGTTCAACCTGGAGAAACGGCAATTTGCTTACCCCCCGAAGTCATGAAAAATAGAATTGGTTATGTGGCTGTCCAATTTAGCGAATGCCTAAATGAAGTGCAGTTGTTGGGATTTGTGAGAACAACTACTATTTCTACTACTTCAGAGCAAATATCACTAGCAAGCCTTAAACCCCTTAATTTCCTTTTTGATTGTATTCCTAACACTGTCGCTGATCCTGCACTTAAGGCAAGCCAGATACAGGTGAACTTAAGTCAATGGTTCGAGAATTTATTTGAAAACAGTTGGATAGCTTTAGAAGAAATTTTTGGCAATATAAATGAGAAAAAATTTGCTCTCAGAAATGTTTCATCGTTGGGTAAAGATAGCGTAGCGAGAGCAAAAATCATAGATTTAGGACTACAACTGGGAAATCAATCACTAGTGCTGCTTGTAGCGCTCGCACTATTCTCTCAACAGAAAGTAGAAATACTAGTACAAATACATCCTTTATCTGAAAAACTCTATTTGCCATATAATCTGAGAATTAATTTATTCTCAGACACAGGAAAAATTATTCAAGAAGTTGTATCACGAAGTAATGATAACTTTATTCAATTAAAACGGTTTAGAGGGGATTTTGGAGAAAGCTTTCATATCCAAGTGTCTCATGGTAATTTCACTATCAAGGAAACTTTTGTCATCTGACACTTTTTTGTAGGAGTGTAATGAGTAAGTTAGTTGTCTTGAATTTAGGTAAGGGCGACCTCCATAAAGGTTTTCCTGATGTCACGGTTCAACTTGGGTTAATAAATGACCCACGTGCGATGGAATTTCGCGGGAGTTTACCAGCAGCGCCAGAAATTTCTCAACTTTATCGAAATTGGCAAATACTATATTCGGCTCTCTACCGTCACTATAAATGGTGGATACGTCTGGAAGTTGAAGATAATGATATAACAAATTTTTCGGAATTGGAATTTAACGATTTATGTCAGCAATTATCATCTAGAATCAATATTTGGTTCAATTGTGAGCAGTTTCGCAAAATCGACCAAAAATTACGCACGCAATTAAATCCAAACGACGAAATTTGCTTTATAATTGCAACTTCTGATAACTTATTACGACGACTTCCTTGGCATTTGTGGAACTTTTTTGAAGATTATCCGAATGCTGAAGTTGCACTTAGTCCCTTAGAACTACAAAGACCAAATAAAATATATACTCAAGAAAAAAAAATCAAAATTTTAGCGATTTTTGGCACTCATAAAGGAATTGATATTAGTCAGGATAAGTATTTATTAGAGAAATTATCAAACCAAGCTCAAATAAATTTCTTAATTGAGCCACAACAAAAAGATTTAAGTAATGAACTTTGGGGCAAAGGTTGGAATATTCTATTTTTTGCTGGACATAGTTCTAGTCAAGAAAGAGGAGTTCTGCAAATTAATCAAACAACAACAATTACTCTAGATAAATTAAAACATGGACTCAAGAAAGCAATTGAGAGCGGATTGCACTTAGCAATTTTCAATTCTTGTGATGGCTTAGGTTTAGCAGAAGCATTAGAGGATTTACACATTCCCCAAGTCATTGTCATGCGTGAACCAGTCCCAGACTTGGTAGCACAGGAATTTTTAAAACATTTTTTAGGTGAATTTTCTAGCGGACAATCACTGTACTCGGCACTGCGCGAGGCGCGAAAAAGGCTGGAAGGAATAGAAGATAAATATCCTTGTGCAACTTGGTTGCCAGTAATTTGCCAAAATCCCTTGTCAGCGCCAATGACTTGGCAGTTGCAGCGAAAAATAATCACCACCAAGATTGTTTTAGTAATATTGATAACAAGCTTGTTGATAACAAGTTTAGTCATGGGGGTGCGGTATGGGGGTTATCTGCAAACGTCAGAACTACAGGCTTTTGACCATTTTATGCAGTTGCGATCGCATTTTGTCACCGAAAAACCTGACGAGCGGATTTTAATTATTACAATCGATGAAGCAGATATTCAATACCAACTCAATAAAGGAATGCAAATGCGATGGTCATTATCTGACCAAGCCCTTGCTCAACTATTAGATAAATTAAATAAATACCAACCACGAAGTATCGGTTTAGATATTTATCGTGATGGTAGTGTAGATCCAAAATACCCAAAATTAGCTACTCGTTTTCAAAAGGATAATCGTTTATTTTTTGTATGCAAAGTTCCTACTACTGGTGATGATGGGGATAGTGATGGTATTCCGCCACCTTCTGGAGTTTCAATAGAACGCTTAAGTTTTAGTGATTTTGTTGCAGATGAAGATGATATTGCTCGTCGCCAGCTTTTAAATTTGACTCCTCCCCCAACATCTCTCTGTTCTACAGAAGACGCTTTTAATCTCAAACTAGCACTTCATTATTTAAAGAAAGAAGGCAAAATATTAAGTGTTACAAAATCAGGTTATTTACAAATTGATGATATTGTATTTCAGCAATTAAACGAACACACTAGCGGTTATCAAAAAGTAGATGCATCCGGTTATCAAATCTTGTTGAATTATCGTTCTCTTGACTCTGTGGAAAAAATTGCCGAGCAAGTTAGTTTGAGAGATGTGTTAGATGAAAAAATATCATTAGAAACAGTTCAATCACTCAAAGACCGGATTGTGATGATTGGTCTTTCTGCCCCTACTAATACAAATGATTATTGGAAAACACCTTTCAGTTCTGATGTGAAACCGAAGCAAAAGCAAACACCGGGGGTATTTGTACAGGCGCAGATGCTAAGTCAAATCCTCAGTACAGTTTTAGATAGCAGACCTTTATTGTGGTGGTGGTCTGGATGGGTAGAGGCACTTTGGATATGGGAATGGTCATTAGTAGGAGGTATTACAGCATGGTATTATTCAAAACCGCTACACCTGGGATTAGCGGTGATAGTCACACTTTTAACAGTATTTGGGTTATGTTTTGGTATTTTTGTACTAGCTGGATGGGTGCCATTTATCCCCTCAGTATTAGCGTTACTAGCTACCCAAGTAATGGTAATCTCATGGTTTAGACGTTTGCATATTCATAAGAGAAAATAATTAAATTTTGATCGTGATTAAAAAAAAATTACTTGACCAAGCAATTCAACGCGCTTGCGTAATTTCTTTGGTATTTATTGGTTTGATGAGTTACTCGCAATCAGTGCAGGCACAATTGACCAATTCGATTCAAAACACTGTTAAAAATTCGCCTTCCCAATCCTCTCAGCAACCAAAATTGCCTAAAAATGGCGCACCCACAGGTCGGCGCAGAGCCGGGGCTGGGCGTACTGATTGTCCCAGCAATCTCACACAGCTTACTGCTTTAGTACCTGGTGATGGAGGGAAATCAGTATTGGCATCAACAGTTGCAGAAAATCCAACTTTTTGGTTTTATATTCCCCAATTACCACAAACCACACGTTCTGGAGAATTTGTATTACAAGAAGTGCTAGATGGTAAAGATGTAAAAAGGGTCTATCGAAGACCTCTTACTCTGTCTGGAAAATCGGGGATCGTTAGCATTACTTTGCCAGCACAACCGCAATATTTTTTAAAAGTAGATAAAAAATATCATTGGTACTTTCATATTTATTGCGGCGATGTAGAAAAAACATCTGACAATTTTTATGTAGATGGGTTTGTGCAAAGGCAAGTGCTGACACAGGCTCTTGATAGTCAGTTAAAGTCAGCAAAATCAAAAGAGTACATTGTTTATAGTGCCAATAAGATTTGGTACGATGCCCTCACTAATTTAGGTCAACAACGTCGTATCAATCCGCAGAATGCAACTCTTAACAAAGATTGGGTTGACTTATTAAATGCAGTTGGCTTGCAAGACATTGCTAAAGAGCCAATCGTAGAGGATTACAACTTGAGAAAATAAGACTAGTCACACGATGCAGTTACTGATTTACGTAATTGCGAATTGCGTTAGCGCAGCGTTAGCGAGTCTTCGAGCGTCATTGCGAATTGCGAATTGCTTAATGGGGGTGCTATGTCAGGAATTCAAAATTGGCGGTGTTGGTGTAGTAGTTTGGTGGTGGTAAGTGTTTTAATTGCTTGCTTACAGAATAGAGTTTTTGCCCAAAAAATTACCCCAGATAATACCTTACCCAATAACTCTAGCGTTGCCAGGGATGGAAACACCTTTAATATCACTGGAGGAACGCAAGCAGGAAGTAATTTGTTTCACAGCTTTAGCGAGTTTTCTGTGCCTACTGGTGGCACTGCTTCTTTTAATAATGCTTTGGATATTCAAAATATCATTACTAGAGTCACAGGTGGGTCTATCTCCAATATCGATGGCTTAATTCGTGCTAACGGTAAAGCTAACCTATTTCTGCTTAATCCCAATGGCATTATCTTTGGAGCGAATGCACGATTAGATATTGGTGGTTCATTTTTAGCAACCACAGCCAGCAGTTTCAAATGGAGCGATGGTAGCAGCTTCAGTGCCACCAATCCTCAATCTCCCTCGGAGTTATTAGCAATCAATCCTTCGGCACTGTTTTTCAATCAACTGCAAGCAGCCAAAATTGAGAACAGGTCAACCACCGATGCCGGAAATAATCTCAAAGGGCTGAGAGTCCGAGATGGGCGAAGTTTGTTGTTAGTGGGTGGAGATATCATTCTTGATGGTGGCTCGTTGACTGCTTTAGGTGGGCTAGTGGAATTGGCAGGAGTCTCTGGTAAGGGGACTGTGGGATTAAATGTTGATAGTCAAGACCTGAGTTTAAGCATCCCTAATGATGTACAAAGAGCCGATATCTCTTTGAGTAATAACGCAGTTGTGGATGTGAGTGCTGGTGGGGGAGGCTCAATTACAGTCAATGCTCGGAATTTAGATTTAAAACAAGAAAGTCAACTTGTTGCTGGGATTAAGTCAGGTTTGGGTACAGCAACGGCTACAGCAGCAGGAGATATTAAAATTAATGCTACCGATACTGTCTTTTTAGATAACAGTTTCGTTAGTAACAAAGTAGAAGAAAACGGGGAGGGCAAAGCCGGAGGTGTATTGATTAACACAGGCTCATTAGCAGTCACCAATGGTGCCTACGTGAGTGCCAGTACCTATGGAAAAGGGGATGCAGGCAGTGTCACCATTTTTGCAACAGATGCAGTCAAGTTTGATGGATATCATAGATATCCCAGTGGGGCATACAGCGAAGTCATCTCTGGAGCAGAGGGCAAAGCCGGAGATGTATCGATTACCACTGGCTCATTATCAGTTACCAATGGTGCCCTACTGAGTGCCAATACCTTTGGAAAAGGGGATGCAGGCAGTGTCAGTATTTTTGCTAGAGATGCTGTCAAGTTTGATGGTGAAAGGAAGGATGGATATTCCAGTGGGGCATTCAGCAAAGTCAACTCTGGAGCAGAGGGCAAAGCCGGAGGTGTATCAATTACCACTGGCTCATTATCAGTTACTAATGGTGCCTACGTGAGTGCCAATACCTTTGGAAAAGGGGATGCAGGCAGTGTCAGTATTTTTGCTAGAGATGCTGTCAAGTTTGATGGTGAAAGGAAGGATGGATATTCCAGTGGGGCATTCAGCAAAGTCAACTCTGGAGCAGAGGGCAAAGCCGGAGGTGTATCAATTACCACTGGCTCATTATCAGTTACTAATGGTGCCTACGTGAGTGCCAGTACCTTTGGAAAAGGGGATGCAGGCAGTGTCACCATTTCTGCTAGAGATACTATCAAGTTTGATGGTGAAGGCAAGGATGGATCTGGCAGTGGGGCATTCAGCAGCGTCAACCCTGGAGCAGAGGGCAAAGCCGGAGGTGTATCGATTACCACTGGCTCATTAGAAGTTACCAATGGTGCCCTACTGGGTGCGAATACCTTTGGAAAAGGGGATGCAGGCAGTGTCACCATTTTTGCAACAGATGCTGTCAAGTTTGATAGTGAAGGCAAGGATGGATATTTCAGTGGGGCATTCAGCCAAGTCGGTCCTGGAGGAGAGGGCAAAGCCGGAGGTGTATTGATTAACACAGGCTCATTAGAAGTTACCAATAGTGCCGAACTTAATGCCGATACCTTTGGAAAAGGGGATGCAGGCAGTGTCAGTATTTTTGCTAGAGATGCTGTCAAGTTTGATGGTGAAAGCAAGGATGGATATTCCAGTGGGGCATTCAGCCAAGTCAACTCTGGAGGAGAGGGCAAAGCCGGAGGTGTATTGATTAACACAGGCTCATTAGAAGTTACCAATGGTGCCCAACTTAATGCCAATACCTTTGGAAAAGGGGATGCAGGCAGTGTCACCATTTCTGCTAGAGATACTATCAAGTTTGATGGTAAAGGATATCCCAGTGCGGCATTCAGCCAAGTTGGTTCTGGAGGAGAGGGCAAAGCCGGAGGTATATTGATTAACACAAGCTCATTAGAAGTTACCAATGGTGCCCAACTTGATGTCAGTACCCTTGGAAAAGGGGATGCAGGTAGTATCACCATTTTTGCTAGAGATGCTGTCAAGTTTGATGGTGAAGGTAGTAACTATGAATATCAATATCCCAGTAGCGCATCCAGCAACGTCAGATCTGGAGCAGAGGGCAAAGCCGGAGGTGTATCGATTACCACTGGCTCATTAGCAGTCACCAATGGTGCCCAACTGAGTGCCAGTACCAATGGAAAAGGGGATGCAGGCAGTGTCAGTATTTTTGCTAGAGATGCTGTCAAGTTTGATGGTGAAAGCAAGGATGGATATTCCAGTGGGGCATTCAGCCAAGTCAACTCTGGAGGAGAGGGCAAAGCCGGAGGTGTATTGATTAACACAGGCTCATTAGAAGTTACCAATGGTGCCCTACTGAGTGCCAGTACCTATGGAAAAGGGGATGCAGGCAGTGTCAGCATTACTGCTAACACTTTTGAAGCTAGCAATGGTGGTCAAGTATCCACCATTACTTATGGTGAATCCGACGCTGGTAATATTACATTCCAGGTCAAAGACAATATTACCCTCTCTGGGTTAAAAACTGGTCTATTTGCCAGTACCAGTGAAGGTTCTATTGGTAATGGTGGTAGTATCATCATTGACCCCAGAATCATGACAATTCAAGATGGTGCTGTAATTGCCGTTGACAGTCAGGGAGAAGGTACTGGCGGTTATATCCAACTGACCGCAAGCTTCCTCACCCTAAATCAAGGCACAATCTCCGCCGCAACTCGCAGTAATACTGGTGGTGATATCACTCTCAATCTGCAAGAGTTATTATTACGCGATCGCAGTCAAATCACCAGCACTGCTGGCGTTGAGCAGTTTGGTGGTAATGGTGGCAATATCACCATCAATGCCCCTAATGGCTTCATCCTCGCTGTGCCCAGTGAAAATAGTGACATTACTGCCAATGCTTTTACAGGCAGTGGTGGCAGAGTGGATATTCAAGCCAATGGCATTTATGGTATTGAGTTCCGTGAAAGTCCAACTCCCTTGAGTGACATCACTGCTAGTTCAGAATTTGGTACACAAGGCACTGTAGAACTCAACACCCCAGATACTGACCTTGACAGTGGCTTAGTGCAATTGCCAACAATACCAACTGACACCCAAGTAGCACAAGGCTGCTACAGTCCAGATTATGCCCAAAACCGATTTGTCATCGCTGGACGCGGCGGTTTACCACCCAATCCCCAAGACATTCTCACTCCTGATGCGCCTCAAATAAATTGGGTATCTGTTAAACCCACTAACAACAATCGTTCCATACCACCTGTTACCAGTAAACCAACTGCCTCCATTCCCAAACGCATTGTTGAAGCCACAAGTGCGACGCTAAACGCATTTGGACAAATAGTTCTCAGTGCTAGTTCATCTAACGCTACTCCTCACACTTTCACACAGAACCCTATTCAGTGTCATGGTAGCTAAAGTTATTCATATTTTGATAGTGTCCTGCTTGCTTATAGTTACTAATTTCTAAGAATTGTTATGTTAAGAAGAACTCCAGATTGGCGGTGTTGGTGTAGTAGTTTGATGGTGGTCAGTGTGTTAATTTCTTGCTTGCAAGAGCATACTTTTGCCCAAATTACCCCAGATAACACCTTACCCAATAACTCCAGCGTTGCAAAAGAGGGTAATACCTTTAATATCACTGGAGGAACGCAAGCAGGAAGTAATTTGTTTCACAGCTTTAGCGAGTTTTCTGTGCCTACTGGTGGCACTGCTTCTTTTAATAATGCAGGAGATATTCAAAATATCATCAGTCGGGTAACAGGTGGGTCAGTCTCTAAAATTGATGGGTTAATTCGTGCTTATGGTCAAGCTAATTTATTTTTAATAAATCCGTCAGGTATTATTTTTGGTCAGGGGGCAAGGCTAGATATTGGTGGTTCTTTTGTCGGGACTACAGCTAATGCAATTGGCTTTGGCGATCGCGGTTTTTTTAGTGTGACTAATCCGAATACTCCACAGTTGCTAACAGTAAATCCTTCAGCTTTTTTCTTTAATCAAATTGCTGCGCCAATTCAAAATAACTCAATAGCATACGCAGGAATAGATCCAGCAGGCTTTGAAGCATATGGTTTACAAGTACCAGATGGCAAAAGTTTACTGCTGGTGGGTGGTAATGTCATCATGGATGGGGGAGAATTAAATGCTTATGGTGGACGAGTTGAGTTAGGAGGATTGAGCGAACCTGGTACTGTCTTACTGGGTGTAGATGGCGATAATCTCAGTTTGAAGTTTCCTGATAATATTGCCCAAGCTTTGGTATCTCTTACCAATCAAGCTGCAATATACGTAGAAGCTGCTGGTGGCGGTAATATTGCAGTTAATGCCAAAAATCTAGAAATATTAGGAGGAACTGTTCTAAGTGCCGGTATTGGAGAAGGTTTGGGGACACCTGAAACTGTTGCAGGAGATATTACGCTTAATGCTACCGGGGAAATCAAAGTTGCTAGTGGGAGCAGGGTTCGTAATGTTGTGCGTTTCGGTTCACAAGGTAATGGGGGCAACATTACTATCGATTCTGGTTCATTCTCTCTAAGTGATGGCGCTCAACTTCAAGCCTTAACATCTGGACAAGGGAATGCGGGGAATGTGACAGTGCACTCCCTTAGTGCTGTTTCTCTTGCAGATGCCTTCATCTTCAGCACGGTAGAAGCAGGGGGTGTAGGTAACGGTGGCAATATTAACATTGATGCTGCAACACTATCACTAATTAATGGCGCTCAACTGCAAACTCTTACTCGTGAAGCATCTAAGAACCAGCCAGCAGGACGAGGGAATGCAGGAAATGTCAAAGTGAATGTTACTGGTGCTGTTGATATTACTGGAGGGAAAAACGGTTTCGGTAGTGGGATTGGCAGCTTGGTGCAAACGGGGACAGTTGGCAATGGGGGTGACATTACTATCGATTCTGGTTCATTCTCTCTAAGTGATGGCGCTCAACTTGAAGCCTCAACTTCTGGACAAGGGAATGCGGGGAATGTGACAGTGCACTCCCTTGGTGCTGTTTCTTTTGCAGATGCTTACATCTTCAGCACGGTAAAAGCAGGGGGTGTAGGTAACGGTGGCAATATTAACATCGATGCTGCAACACTATCACTAATTGATGGCGCTCAACTGGTAACTTCTACTAATGGTGCATTTTATACCCAGCCAGCAGGAGTGGGGGATGCGGGGAATGTGAATGTGAAAGTTACTGGCGCTGTTGATATTGCTGGTCAGAAAAACGGTTTGGTGGTTAGTGCAATTGCCAGCTTCGTAGATAGGGGGACAGTTGGCAATGGGGGTGACATTACTATCGATTCTGGTTCATTCTCTCTAAGTGATGGCGCTCAACTTACTGCTGAAACCTTCTTTGGACGAGGAAATGCAGGTGCAATTAAAGTGAATGCTGCTGATTTTTTCACCATTTCTGGTAGCAGTTCAAACGTTAACAGTGGCTTGTTCGTCAACTCCCAAAGTCCGACGGGTACTGCTGGAGATATCATCGTTACCTCACCGAGAGTTACCTTAGACAAGGCTGGCACACTCAACGCCGAATCTGCATCGGGTAATGGTGGCAACATCAACTTACAAACCGATTTACTGTTTCTGCGTCGTGGCGCTTCCATTTCCACCACCGCAGGCACAGCACAAGCTGGGGGTAATGGTGGCAACATCAAAATCACTGCCCCCAATGGCTTCATCCTCGCTGTGCCTAATGAAAATAGTGACATCACTGCCAATGCTTTTACAGGCAGTGGTGGGAGAGTGGATGTTCAAGCCAATGGCATTTATGGTATCGAGTTCCGTGAAAGTCCAACTCCCTTGAGTGACATCACTGCTAGTTCAGAATTTGGTACACAAGGCACTGTAGAACTCAACACCCCAGATACTGACCTTGACAGTGGCTTAGTGCAATTGCCAACAATACCAACTGACACCCAAGTAGCACAAGGCTGCTACAGTCCAGATTATGCCCAAAACCGATTTGTCATCGCTGGACGCGGCGGTTTACCACCCAATCCCCAAGACATTCTCACTCCTGATGCGCCTCAAATTGGTTGGGTGTCTGTTAAACCCACTCACAGCAATCGTTCCATACCACCTGTTACCACTAAACTAACTACCTCCACTCCCAAACGCATTGTTGAAGCCACAGGTGCGACGCTAAACGCCAAAGGACAAATAGTCTTGAGTGCTAGTTCATCCACCCCTACTTCTCACGTTTTTACACAGAACTCTATTCAATGTCATGGTAGCTAAAGTTACTCATATTTTGATAGTATCCTGCTTGCTTATAATTACTAATTTATAAGGATTGTTATGTTAAGAAGAACTCCAGATCGGCGGAGTTGGTGTAGTAGTTTGATAGTGGTCAGTGTGTTAATTTCTTGTTTGCAAGATCAGGTTTTTGCTCAAATTACCCCAGATAACACCTTACCTAACAACTCCAGCGTCACCAGGGATGGAAACACCTTTAATATCACTGGTTCTTTTAATAATACAGGAGATATTCAAAATATTATCAAGCTACTTGACACTAGCTGTAACCCTAAAAGCAAGCAACAAGCTAGTTCATTTATCATCACTGGACGCGGCGGTTTACCACCCAATCCCCAAGAGATTCTCACTCCTGATACGCCTCAAATAGATTGGGTGTCTATAAAACCCACTCACAACAATCGTTTCATACCATCTGTTACCACTAACCTAACTACCTCCACTCCCAAACGCATTGTTGAAGCCACAAGTGCGACGCTAAACGCCAAAGGACAAATAGTCTTGAGTGCTAATTCATCTGCCGCACCCTACACTTTCAGACACAACCCTATTCAGTGTCATGGTAGCTAAAGTTACTCATATTTTGATAGTGTCCTGCTTGGTTATGTCGTTCAACAGCCTGATAACTACACCCAGCAAGGCACAGACACTCAATCGCGTACAACCATCCCAAAACAATTCTCCTTCGCTTCCGCAACTTCCGCCACCACAGGATGTCCAACCACCCTCACCCAAAACACCAACACCACCAACACTACCGCAACTTCCACCTCCATCCGAATTACTTCAACCTGAACAACCACTACTTAAACCAGATGAACCATTCCTAGAGAAATCGCAAATCTTCACTGTTAAACAGTTTGAAGTCATTGGCAGTACAGTATTCAGTCGATAAAAGTTAGCTGAGGTACTTGCTCCCTTTACAAACAAGCCGATAACATTTACACAATTGTTAGAAGCTCGTTCCAAAATTACCGAACTTTATATTCAAGAGGGATACGTTACGTCTGGGGCTTATATTCCTGAACAAAGTTTTGATAACAACGGTGTTGTCCAAATCCAGGTAATAGAAGGGAAATTAGAAGATATCCAAATAACTGGGACTAAGCGACTCAACCCAAATTATATCCGCAGCCGTATAGCCTTGGGCGCATCCACTCCTTTGAATCAAAAACGCCTACTAGAGTCATTACAATTATTGCGACTCAATCCTTTAATTCAAAACGTCTCTGCGGAACTGTCTGCTGGCTCACGTACTGGTGCTAATTTACTGGCTATTAAGATAACAGAGGCTGATTCATTCAATATACAAGCAGTCCTGGATAATGGTCGTTCACCTAGTGTTGGTAGTTTCCGACGCCAACTGCAAATAAATGAAGCTAACTTACTCGGATTCGGAGATAGTATATCGTTAACATATAGCAATACCGACGGCAGTAACACTATAGATACCAGCTACAGCTTTCCTCTCAATCCTCGCAATGGTAGTCTTACTTTTAGTTATGGTACTACATCAGCCGATGTCATTGAACGTCCCTTCAATACATTAGATATTGAATCAGCTTCCCAATATTACGAACTGACATTCCGCCAGCCTCTAGTGCAAACTCCTAACCAAGAATTCGCTCTTGGGATAACCGCTTTTCGCAGAGAAAGTGATATTTCCTCCTCTTTACTAGAAGAGAATCAGGTTCCTCTTTCTGAACTTTCACCAGGGGCTGATAAAGAAGGACGCACCAGAGTATCTGCGTTGCGTTTTTTTCAAGAATGGACGAGTCGCAATAGCCAACAAGTCATTGCCGCTCGCTCTGAATTTAGTCTGGGAATTGGTGCATTCAATGCCACAATTAATGATACTGAACCTGATAGCCGCTTTTTCGCTTGGCGAGGACAGGCGCAGTGGGTACGCCTCTTAGCTCCTGATACTCTACTATTAATCCGTGGTAATGTGCAATTAGCTTCTACAGAGCTTTTAGCTTCAGAACAATTTGGTTTAGGTGGTATAAATAGTGTACGAGGATATCGTCAAGATTTACTGTTGACAGATAATGGCGCTCTTGCTTCTGTTGAGTTTCGGCTACCAATTGCCCGTGTACCACAATGGAAGGGAGTTCTGCAAGTTACGACCTTTGGTGATGTTGGCACAGCTTGGAATAATTCTTCCAGTAGAGATGAAAATAGTACTAACACTCTAGCTTCTGTTGGTTTGGGTTTACGTTGGTTACAAGGTAATAACTTTACTGCTAGTGTTGAGTGGGGTATCCCTTTAGTTTCTGTTGATACTCAAAGCAATACATGGCAAGAAAACGGTTTATATTTTTTTGTACAATATAATCCGTTTTAATTTTACACAAAATTGCAGAGCTACAGAGAGTTATATCGTGTTCGGTGAAAGACTTATCATTAAGACCGCAGGGGGGCAGGGAGCAGGGAGCAGGGGGAAAGAGGGTTTTCCTATTTCTGCATATATTATGTTACAGGAATTATAAGTAATCAACCGAACATGATATTATATCAGGTTTGTATTCTCACTAATTAGAAGAATTAAATACTATTTAATAAAATAAGTTTTAAAATTATATGAAATTTATTCAACATTTTTTTCTAGCATTATTGACTGCATTACTCTGTGCGTTCTTACCATATTTTTGGGATTCATCTAATTATTTAACAGCAGGATTTGCAAAATCTAAAGTTGGATTTGATTCTGTTTTAGCAACAACGTCTGTTATCAACCCAACCCAGACTTCTAGCTTAGTACAGCAAAGTCAAGCACTTTATGAAGCAGGACAGTTTGTAGAAGGGGTAGAACTTCTCAAAAAAGCAGTAGCTGAATTTAAAGCTATTAATGATGTATTGAATGAAGCTATAGCTTTAAGCAATCTTTCTTTAGCCTATCAGCAATTAGGACGATGGCAAGAGGCAACTGAAGCTATTACACAAAGTATTAAACTATTACAAACTCTTAAAGATGCAAATTCTTCACAAGTGTTTGCCCAAGCTTTAGATGTTCGAGGTGGACTGGAATTAGCACAGGGGCAAACTGAAGCAGCCTTGAATACTTGGCAATCAGCAGCTAAAATTTATCAACACTTAGATGATATATCTGCACTGGTTCGCGATCGCGTTAATCAAGCCCAAGCAATGCAAGCTATGGGAAATTATCTGCAAGCAGATAAAACCTTAACCTCAGTCCGAGAAATTCTCCAAAAACAACCAGACTCTCCTATAAAAGCGACAGGATTGTATAACTTAGGGAATGTCCGGCGAAGTTTGGGTTATTTAGACGATTCCCAGAAAATTCTCGAAGATAGTTATTCTATGGCTATACGAGTCAAAGATGCGATCGCCCAAAGCAATGCTTTACTAAGTTTAGGTAATACAGCCCGCGCTCAAATCTACGCTCAACTTAATTTGGGTAACTCAAGCAGCGCCAAAGATTACACTCAAACAGCAATTCAATACTATCAACAGGTAGCGCAGATTGCATCAATTAAACCTACTGTACGTCTTTTGGCTCAACTAAATTTATTAAGACTAATGGTAGAGCAAAAGGAATTTAGCACAGCAAAGGCATTATTACCTCAAATTCAGTCTCAGATAGACAGTTTGCCTCCAAGTCGGACGGCTGTTAATTACCGAATTAACTTTGCCCAAAGTCTGAGCAAAATGGTACAGAACTCACTTGGGCCAAAAGATGTTGCTAAAATGCTAGCGCAAGCTGTCCAAATAGCTAAGAGTTTAAAAGATGAACGAACTGAGTCTTATGCCCTTGGCACTCTTGGTGGTTTGTACGAACAAGGCGGACAGCTAGCCGATGCTAAAAGCCTGACACAACAAGCCTTGGTGAAAGCTGAATATATAGATGCTCAAGACATTGCCTATCAATGGCATTGGCAGATAGGACGGATACTGCAAAAGCAATCCGATATCTCAGCAGCAACAGTTGCTTATAATCAAGCTTATAATGCCCTCAAATCCCTTCGTAATGATTTAGTTGCGATTAATCCTGACGTACAATTTTCTTTCCGCGAAAGCGTAGAACCCGTATATCGACAGTATGTTGATTTACTGCTGCAATTTCAGGAAAATACTTTTCAAAAGCCAGATAATCTCATTCAAGCTCGTCAGGTAATGGAATCTCTCCAGTTAGCAGAATTAGATAACTTCTTTCGTTCGCCCTGTTTGCTACCAAGAATTGACCTTGATAAATTAGTTGAAAAGCAAAAATCTACAGTTGTTATCTATCCAATTATTTTAGATAATCGACTAGAAATTATTACTAGGTTGCCAGGGCAAGATACAATCTCCCGTAAAACAACTCAAGTCCCTAAAGATGTATTAGAAAATATTGTAGAACAACTACAGAAAGATTTACCCATTGTTAGCCGTGAGCCTGATGTTAAGCAGCATTCGCAACAGTTATATGATTGGTTAATTAAACCTATTGAATCAGATTTAGCAAATCCAGGTATAACCTCTCTAGTGTTTGTGCTGGATGGTTCTTTGCGAAATATTCCAATGGCGATTCTTTATGATCAACAACAGCAGAAATATCTTATAGAAAAGTATGCTATTTCTTTAATGCCTGGACTACAACTCCTCGATCCTAAACCTCTACAAAACGTGCGACTAAATGCTTTAATTGCTGGGGTTGAGCAAGAACGCTTGATTGAAGGTAAATCATTTCCCAAACTCTCAAATGTCACACAGGAATTAAAACTAGTCCAATCTGAAGTGAAATCAACTAAAGAACTCTTAAATCAACAGTTCACTAAAGCTAATCTGCAAAAGCAAATTCAATCTACTTCCTTTTCAGTAGTGCATCTAGCTACTCACGGGCAATTTAGTTCAGACATTGAACAAACCTATATTCTTACCTGGGATAGCTTACTCAAGGTTAGAGAGCTAGATAATTTACTTCGAGCTAGGGGTGAAAGTCGACGAGGAACCATTGAATTACTCGTCCTTAGTGCCTGTAAAACTGCCACAGGAGACAAACGAGCCGCTTTGGGGTTAGCTGGAGTTGCAGTACGAGCGGGCGCACGCAGTACCCTAGCAACTTTGTGGACAGTAGATGATGAATCTACTAGCGACTTTATGGGTGAATTATACCGACAATTAGATGCTGGAGTAACTAAAGCCCAAGCTCTGCAACGCGCCCAACTTGCGATTTTAGCTAAAGAAAATCGTCCATATTTTTGGGCCCCTTATGTTCTTATAGGCAATTGGTTATAATTTTTGAAAAAATTTGCTAATCAATGTTTTCATAAAGAACTAAGGCAGTCAATAATATTGCTTTCATTTTAAAAGCGGATATCTTTAGATCATTCTTGAGATAGGCGAGTCAACCAGTTCTATCTCTTCAACGAAGGGAGTAGTCTGGACTTGCTCGAATATTACCTTATTTGAAAATACCAGAAGTTTTCATTGGTCTATTGCAGCGGTATCTTGGGAAAGTGGGGAGCAGGGGAGAAGTTGTAGTAAGTCTTTCCCCTCTGCCCCTCTGCCTCTTGTGCCCAATGCCCATCTCTATTTAGAAAGTAATTGTGCGTTTAATGCTTTAGTGATCCGATCGCCAGAAGCTTCTAAGTGAGCTAAGGTGTAAATATCAAGGCTTTCTCCGTCAGGGTGACGCTCGTTCCTCTCTACGAGACGCTGCGCGTAGCTTGCTTCTTTGAAGGAGTACGCTACCGCTGGCGCTAACGCAGTGGTTTCCAGGGAAGGAACCTCGCTAATGCTCTGTTGGCCAAGTTGTTTGAGTTTGACATCAATGGCTTTTTGCAGTTGGCGCAATTTATACCAAGCCAATGTCCGACCATCTTCAGGTGTATTAGTAGTACCCAACATCATCTGTAACAAAATATTCAGATGTTCCCGTTGTAATGACCGGCGGATACTAGAAATTGGCTTTGGTTCTCCTGGGGCGAAAATTTCTGTCCAGATGCCTGTTTGCAGGGTGTTGAACAGTTCTGGCATGGAAAGCGCTTCTCCAGGCAGAGTTTTTAATTCTATATCTTGTAACCGATTCAAGCGATCGCTGTCTAATAGCGATCGCAATATCGCGCTTTGAAAACTCAAAATGCGATCGTGAATTGGATAATCAAGACGATTATTAGGTGCAGAACTACCCCAGTCTCCCCAACGCGACGGTGCCAGTTGATTGAGCAATTGTGGTGAAAAGCTGAAAGCATCTTCAGCAAAAACATACTCTTGTAACTTTGTCAATGCTTGACGTTGTTTTAAAAGTGAAACTGGTACAAATGCCCAAACATCATTACTGGTATGGAGACGCCGAAACGATTGTCCGCCAATGTATTTAGAAAGCAAAGTGGCGTTTCGAAAATAATATTTAAGTACTCTATTAAATTTAAGGCGCAGGTTACTATAGCTTTCGCCTTTCGATAAATAACCCTTATCAAGACGCTGCCACATAAAACGGGCATTATCCATTTGCCACTGCGAATAAAGTAGCACATCACTACTCATATCCCAGACATTTGCCAAAGGATTGATGTCCCAGATATCTTCATCGCTTGCGTAAGATAATTCTGGTTGAGGCGACGCTAGTGCAATCTGGTCTAAAAAACTTTTTTCTGATTCTGGAATCGTTACCTCAAGTGCTGTTGCTGGAAATTTCTTATAACCATACTCAATTGCCCATTCGTCATAAGGCCCAATAACTCCTGGAAAATAGTCACCTTGCTGTACTCCCTGTGGTGCTATATTCACAGGTACATAGTCCATCACCGAACCTACTAAACCTTTGGTGTGAGTGATTTCAGTATTATTTAATTCTTGAGGCGATAACATGGTGCTGCCATGAAAATTGTGGCGCAAACCGAGAGTATGCCCGACTTCGTGAGCAATGAGAGAACGCAAATATTGATGCACATACTCCTTCATCGTTTCATTACTAGGTGTAATGTTTGGCAACATTGACAACGCCAGCGCCCCCATAGCTGCTTGATTTGAAAACTCCATACCATAGCAGGACTCAGAGGAGAAAAACACAGCAGAAGAAGATGATGCAAAGAATCTATCCAGGTATTTCCCTGCGTGTTCATGTCCTTTCATCTTTTCTGGACATGAATTTGCCTCCATTAATGCATGATATTCTTGCTGAACTAAACGCACCATATTGGCATCCACAATAATATCTGCATCCAATATTTCCCCGGTGAATGGGTTGATGCGCGTCGGGCCTTTGGCAAAACCTGCATCTAAAGAATTGAACCAGCGAATAGTGTTGTAATGTACATCTGCTGGTTTCCAATCAGCATCATCTGGCATTTGCTGCACTTCAATAGCATTTTGAAATCCAGCTTTTTCAAATGCTTTGTTCCACATCAAGACGCCTTCACGAATCGCATCGCGGTATTCTAGTGGCACAGCATTTTCAATCCAATACACAATCGGTTTTTTGGGTGGAGATAAGGGAGCGTTAGGATCGAATGGTTCTAGATGCCAGCGATTAATATAACGTACATAAGATTCGTGAGCATTATTGTTAGAGAAATCTTGGAAAGCAGTAGTAAAATATCCAACTCTATCATCGGCAAGTCTGGGTATATAACCATTGTTTTCTCTCAGCTGAGAAAAACTGTAGTGTACCTTTAGAGTGAGTGCTCTGCTATCGGGTAAAGTGATTAAATTTGAGCCTTCTAGTGATGAAAAACCGTAAATCGAATCAATCTCTATATTTTCTGGGAAGCTGTTAACATCACCAAAATATGACTTGCGTGCATCTAAGCGGTAATCAGCTTGTAAAGAGTATTTTAATAGAGGAGTTAATCCTGGAAAATCCTGCATTAGCAGTTCATTCAGGTTGATCAGAATATTTTGATTTTTGGGATCGATAGTGGCTATTTCGAGTGAATAAAGAACTGAATCGCTAAATGAACGAGCAAGCGATCGCTGTTCTGGTATACTATCTGTACGGAATTTTATATTACGGACAACAAAATGCAATCTATTATTTACTCGTCGGAAATAAAAGATAAAATCAGAAAGAGGTAATCCACTATAAATTCCACTTTCCCCTACACCTGATTCCAATGTCACTATAGCTAGGTAATCTTTATTTAGCTGCTCTGGCTTAAGTTCTAAGAAAACTTTTCCCGAATCCTCTCTGCAATAAAGTGTGAAGAGTCCCTCTAGTTTATCTATCCGATTAACAATCCCATCAAATCGACAAAAATCTTCCTTTTTAATCTCAGCAATATTCTTGTCAGCACTTGCTACGTTTTCAACTACTGGTAGTGCATTTAATTGCTGTACATCAATATTAGAAGTATTTGAAAGTTGATTTGCTCCTGCATAATCATTTGATAGCAACAAGCTATACAGTACTACTATACAGACTGCTAATTTCGTTATCCAGTATTTCATCCTTTGGCTTTCCACCTGAAGCAGTTCTCGTTTTAAGGAAAAATGTCGAGTAGTTTTTCGTCTGTAAACCCTTCAAATATCTAGGGATTACGGTATAAATTCACTCAGTCAGATAAACAATACCTCTAGTACAGCACAGCAGAAATCCAGCTACCATCTCAATTAACTAGACAAATTGTTCAAGCAACTTGTTAAAGGTAGGCAAACTTCCGCCACAGTCTACTAGCCTAAAAGTCGTATGACTATTGATTGTTATTAGTAACTATTTAGGAATTATCCATTAAGCATCTATCTTTTAAGATTGATAATTTTTACAACCAAAGATACATGTTTTTTTTACTTGTATTTGTATTAAAAACCAAATGTACCATGAAAAATGTATTGAGTGCTACATTTGGCAGCCGAAGGAATCCAAGGATGATTTATAAATAAAGAGTAAGACTTTTAAAAAAGCTGCTATTGAGCAGTTAAATCCTTTTTTCCGATAAATTTTGGAAATTTATGCTAATCTCAACCGTTTTCTCATATCGTCAATTGTTCTCAATGGTCTTCAAAGCCTTATTTGAACACAAAATCAGCTTTTTTGCCTAATTATCGACCTTTTGCTCTAGCCAAGCACAAACCAACTTTGAGTGATTTGCTGTAATTTTGTTTAGAAGCAAAAGTGAGTACACCAATTTCTACCGATTAGGTGATGCCAAAATCAAGCAATATATAAAAAATATCGTGGCTGACTAAATATTGCAGTTAATCCACATCTGGTGAAATTAAATATGCGTTATCCAGAAACCTTGTAGAGACCTAGCATTGCTACGTATCTACATTCTTTTTCACTTCTATGAACGGTTTGATTTAGTTGATTTGCTTGTGGATGATTGGTATAGTCTCATCCCAGATTTTTCATAACTGAGATATGCCTTTTGTTAGAAGGATAATTATTTTTTTATAGTTAATCTTTATTTGTACTCCAAAAAACAAGCTAATTGACATGATAAATTTGATTTCTAGGACTATTAGTCAGATCAGTTCCCTGCTTAAAGGACTTCAAATAAAAGGTTTTTTGGCTGTTGTCATAGTAGGTTTTCTAGTGCTGACGACGAATGTTAGTGATGGGCAAAATGACAAAGGCTTAAAAGAGAGAGTTCGTGAACAGGTAGAGCAGAATGATGCTCAAAGACCGAAAACAGTAGGGCAGTGGTTTAAAGATGCTCGTGAAACGGAAGGTTCTCCTGGCGAACGACTTCAGAAGATTGGACAACAGTCAGGAGAAGCCTTTAAAGAATTTGGATCTGGGTATGTAGAGGGCGCTAAAGAAACTGCTAGTGATGTAGGGGATAGTGCAGCACAAACAGGCAAAAAAATCCTTAACTAAGTTTGACGCTGAATGCGTTACAATCTTGACTTGGCAGTAAGTAATAATAACTTTCCGCCAATAAATGAGTGATATTAGGAAGGCTGGTGTTTAACCAACGAACTCTTCTAATATTTGGGTAACGCCCTCACCCCTGCTGATAATAGATTGTAGCGTTTCTCAGTTGCATTAAATATTGGTCTTTAGTAGGGGCGTACAGCTAACTGTATGTCCCTACTGCGTGTTATAATTTGATGTCCGTTTGATTACTATTAAACTCGAAGAATCCCAAAGACCCAAAATTATACTTTGTTTTCCCTTGCTTTGGTAAGGGATTCAAGGAGAGGCAGTCTAGCCTGATCACTTTTCTACAAGACGCTAGCATTACAACCCTTCGCGATACATCGCTTCCACCTTATTGGATGCGTCTGCACTGTAAAATTTAGATTAATACCAGATAAAAAATATTTTTCAGTAACACTCAGGACTTACGCAATAACTCTCTGTAACTCTTATTTCTTTGCGTCCTTCGTGTACTTTGCAGTATCCTGCGGGAAGCTGCTGGCGCGCGCGTCTACGTTTTTTCATGATTTTGCGTAAGCCCTAACACAGTCTTGTAACGAGATTTAATCCACAGTTGGTTGCTTCTGTCAATGCGTAAGTTCTAAGTTTAGCCCTTTCAAAGATTAACAAGTAGTGCTTTTCTATTCACTATTACTAATCAAGCTAACATCTATCCAGGGAAATACCTTATAACAATCTTTAAATTTGGCGACAGACTTATAATTGCTAACTATTTCATTTGGCACTTGTCAGGCATTATTTGGGCTTTGAACGATCTTCTTTATGATTTTCAGACATCTGTCTTCAGTAGGGTAAAACTCAAAATGTACATTTGATAACATTGCTTAAGAATAAATAAGTAATTGCAATTGGAGTTAATCATGACATACACACAAACTAACGATCCCACTATTCGCGAACACGTTCAAGCTTGGCAAAATTTAAGTGTAGATCAACAACTTGCTTTGTTTTGGTTTATCTATAAAGAAATGGGGAGTTCAATTACTCCAGCTGCTCCTGGAGCCAGTACTGTTTCTCCAGAAATAGCTGAAGGTTTATTTAATCAAGTTAAGGAATTATCTCACGAACAACAATTACAAGTTCAGCGTGATTTGATTAATAAAACGGATACCCAAATTTCTCGTGAGTATGGCTCTTTGGGTGATACGACAAAACTTCTGTTTTGGTATCTATTATCTCAAGGGATGGATAACGGTACTATCATTCCTGTACCAGATGATTATCAACTTCCTTCCGAAGCTAAAGCGTTGTTTGGCAAAATTCAAGGATTAGAGTTTGAGCAGCAGATTACTCTTTTCCGTGATTATGTTTCGCCAATGGGTGCCGAAGCAAAATCAGGTGCTGAAATTTAGCACTAATTTTGAGTTTTTTAGGATGCTTGAGGGTATTTATTAAGTTATTAACAAATTCGGTGGGTTTAAGTCCCCTGGTTCTATAACTGGTAAGTTTTGTGGTGGGGTCTAAATCCCCATTACAAAACGGAATTGCGAATTGCGAATTGCGAATTGCGAATTGCGAATTGCGAATTGCGAATTG